>JBOHFU010000937.1:0-1639 GCA_050699675.1 Pseudonocardiaceae bacterium | reverse complement strand
GTGTGTCCGACCGGGCGCACATCCCCTGCGGCACCGGAGAACAGGTGCCGAGGACGCGGAGGTTTTTCGATGGTCAGTACCCGCAGCATCGCCGAGGACACCCTCGCCATGTCCTGCTACTTCCGGAGCACGGTGGACACCCCGTACCGCAAGGCGCTGGTCCAGATCAACGAGGACTGCAATCTGCGGTGCGCCCACTGCTTCGTGTCCGCGACGCGCGCCGGCAAGCAGATTCCCCTGGTCGAGGTCGTCGACAAGGTGATCCCGCGCCTGGCGGCAAGCCGGGTCCGCCGGATCACCCTCACCGGCGGCGAACCCACGATCCACCCCGACTTCACTGCCGTCGTGCGCGCCTTCCGGGCTGCCGGCATGGACGTCGGGATCTGCACCAACGCCACCACCCTGGACGACGAACGGATCTGCGAGCTCGCGAGACTTGGCGTGCACTGCAACGTCTCCCTCGACGGCTTCGCCGCCGGCTCCCACGGCAAGTTCCGCGGGGACCGGGCCTCCTTCGACGTCACCGTGGCCACCGTGGAGAAGCTCGGTGCTGCCGGGATCCTCCAAGGCCTGCTGTGTACGCCGAACTCCCTGGCACAGAACGAGGAGTACGCCAGGCTGTGCGCGTTCGCCCGCGGGAACGGAGCGCGCTACGTGCTGCTCAACCCGTTGGGCAGCATGGGCCGCGGGGTCAAGTCGCAGGGCAGGCTCGCGAAGAGCACCATGCACATGCAGGAGATCCACGCGCTGACCGCGCCGTTCGACGGCCCGGACCTCGACGTCGCGCACATCCGCTTCCCCAACACTGCGGGCAAACCCCTGTCCGGGTGCGAGGCGGGCACGATCATCTACGTGTTCACCCCCGGCGAGGTCACCGTGTGCCCATACCTGGTCTTCGCCGCACGAACCCCGGCCTCCCGACACACCGACACCGAGTTCATCGTCGGCAACATCCTCACCGACCCGGATATCGCACAGCGCCTGGACGACTACCGGTTCCACGACCGCTACCAGGTCGGCCAGAACGCCACCTGCGGGTCCTGCTCGATGCACTCCGGGTGCGGCAAGGGCTGCCCCGCCGCGGTGGTCGCCGCCGGCGGCCGGATTGGCGACCTCGACGCCGAGCAGTGCCCCGTAGTCGACGACGCGGTCACTGGGGGACGTCGGCTGCTGCCGCTGATGCCCGCATGATCGGCCCGTTCGACGAGCCCCGCCGTCTGGACGGGACGTTGATCACGCTGGACGGCCCCGGCGGCGTGGGCAAGTCCACCACCGCACGGCTGGTCGTCGACACCCTCGATGCGGCCGGCCTGCCGGTGCACGGGACGACTCAGCCGTCGCGGGCACCGCTGGGCGAACTCGCCCGCCACGGCACCGACACCTACCACGGCATGGCGCTGGCGTGCCTGTGCGCCGCCGACCGCCACCACCAACTCGAGGTCGAGATCGAGCCCGCGCTGCGGGAAGGCACGGTCGTCGTCTGCGACCGCTACGTCGCGTCCTCCCTGGTCCTGCAAGGACTCGACGGACTGTCCTTCGACACCGTGTGGCAGCTCAACCACGGCGTCTACCGGCCCGACCTCGCCATCATCCTCAACGCCGACCCCGACGTCATCGACGGCCGGTTGCGGGGACGGGG
>JBOHFU010000936.1:0-1640 GCA_050699675.1 Pseudonocardiaceae bacterium | reverse complement strand
GCTACATCGCCCTGAGTTCCGCGCCGCGCCTCGGGCTGGATCTCAGCGGTGGTACCCAGATCGTCCTGGAGACCCGGGACGCCCCCGGCATCGAGGCCAACGCGGAATCCACCGACCGCGCGCTCGAAGTGCTGCGGGAACGGGTCGACGCGCTCGGTGTCGCCGAGCCGTCGCTGTCCCGCTCCGGCGAGAACCGGATCATCGTTGAACTGCCCGGCCTTACTGAGCCGGCTGAGGCTGCTGCGGTGATCGGCCGCACCGCGCAGCTGTCCATGCATCCCGTCCTCCCCGCCGGACTCGGGTCTGACCAACCGCAGCCGCAGCGGCAGCTCCCGGACGAGAGCGGGATCCCGCTGTCACTGGGCCCGGCCGCGATCACCGGCGACGACGTCGACGGCGCGAGCGCCGCTTTCGACGCGCAGAACATCCGCGGCTGGCTGGTCAACGTCGACTTCGCCGACCGCGATGCCTGGCAGCAGCTCACCGCGCAGGCGGCGTGCGCCCCACCAGGTGACCCGTCCCGGCGGATCGCGATCGTGCTGGACGACCGGGTCATTTCCTCCCCACAGGTCGATCCCTCGGTCGGCTGCGGGGTCGGCATCCCCGGCGGAAGCACTCAGATCACCGGGTCGTTCACCCAAGACGAGGCAACTAACCTCGCGGTGCTGATCGAGGGCGGCGCGCTGCCGATCCCGGTGGAGATCATCGAGCAGCGCACCGTCGGCGCCACCCTGGGCGCCGAGGCCATCGACGCCAGTGCCACGGCCGCGCTGATCGGTATCGCGCTGACCGGGGTCTTCCTGCTCGCGGTATACCGGCTGATCGGCGCGGTGGCGGTGCTCGCGCTCGGTGCCTACGCGCTGATCTCCTACGCTGCGCTGACCGCGCTCGGTGCCACCCTCACCCTGCCGGGCCTCGCCGGGTTCGTGCTGGCTATCGGCATGGCCGTGGACGCCAACGTGCTCATCGCCGAACGGGCCCGCGAGGAATACGCGCGCAAACCAAGCCTTTCTCGCGCGGTGACCCTCGGGCACAAGGCGGCGCTGCCGGCGATCGCCGACACCGCCGTCACCACCCTGCTCGCTGCTGGGCTGCTGTTCTTCCTGGCGTCCGGCCCGGTCCGCGGGTTCGGGGTGACGCTGACGATCGGTGTGCTGGTCTCGCTGGTCTCCGCGCTGCTCATCTCCCGGGTGCTGGCCGATCTGGCGTTGCGGTTGCGCCCGGTGAACCGCCACCCGCGGATCTCCGGAATCTCCACTCTCGGCCGGGTGCGGCAGTGGCTGACCGACCGGGATCCCGCGCTGATGGCCCGGCACCGGCGCTGGCTCGCGGTGTCCGGGGTCGTGGTGGCACTGGCGCTGGCCGGCGTCGCGATCCGCGGGCTCGAGCTCGGTGTGGAGTTCACCGGTGGCCGGCTGGTGCAGTACACCGCCGAGCAGGGTGCGCTGCCGGACCCGGAGACCGCCCGCAACGCCGTCGCCGACGCCGGGTTCCCCCGTGCGGTGGTGCAGGAGTCCAGCGACGGCGACATCACGGTGCGTACCAGCGGGCTGACCGACGCCGACGTGGCGACCATCGGCGACGCGCTCGGCGGCCGGGTGCTGCGCGACGAGCTGATCGGACCGAGCCTGAGCGACGAG
>JBOHFU010000935.1:0-1641 GCA_050699675.1 Pseudonocardiaceae bacterium | reverse complement strand
AGGGGATGACGGCCCTGCAGTACGGCTCGGCGCAAGGCACCCCGGAGCTTCGCGAGCAGATCTGCGAGGTGATGGCCCTGGAGGGGATCCGGGCGCACGCCGACGACATCACGGTGACCGTCGGCTCGCAGATGGCCTTGGACATCGTCACCCGGATCTTCTGCGACCCGGGGGATGTGGTGCTTGCCGAGGCCCCGTCCTACGTCGGGGCGCTGACCACCTTCGCCTCCTTCCAGGCGCAGGTGGTGCAGGTGCCGATGGACGACGAGGGGTTGATACCGGCCGAGTTGGACGCTGCGCTGCGGTCGCTGCGCGCCCAGGGCCGGGTCCCCAAGTTCCTGTACACCATCCCGAATTTTCACAATCCGGCCGGCGTGACGTTGGCCGTGGCGCGCCGCGCCGAGGTGCTCGAGCTGTGCGCCGAGCACCAGGTACTGATCGTCGAGGACAACGCCTACGGGCTGCTGGGTTTTGATGGGCAGACCTATCCGGCGATGCGGGCCGCCGACCCGGACAACGTGGTTTACCTGGGCTCGTTCTCCAAGACGTTCGCGCCCGGCCTTCGGGTCGGCTGGGCGCTGGCCCCGCACGCGGTGCGGGAGAAGTTGGTGTTGGCTGCGGAGTCGGCAACCCTGTGCCCCCCGGCATTCACCCAGTCCGTGGTGTCACGCTACCTGGCCCAGCACGACTGGAAGGGCCAGATCAAGAACTACCAGCAGGCCTACCGGGTCCGGAGGGACGCCATGCTGGCGGCGCTGCGCCAGTACCTGCCGCCGGGGTGCCGGTGGACCCAGCCCGCCGGCGGGTTCTACGTCTGGCTCACGGTGCCCGAAGGCTTGGACACCAAGGCCATGCTGCCTCGGGCGGTCACTCAGCGGGTGGCCTATGTTCCGGGCACCGCCTTCTACACCGACTCCGGCAACTCGCAAGCCACCAGGATGATGCGGCTGTCGTTCTGCTACCCGACACCGGAGCGGATCGCCGAAGGCGTGCGCCGGTTGGCCGCTGTGCTGGACGGCGAGCTCGAACTGCTGCGCACGTTCGGTAGCGTGCGACCGCGGGTGGCATTTGGTCCGCAGTCCCCAACACCCGACACCGCCTGATCGGCGTCCACGTCGGACATGACAGTCCACTGAGCCGTCATAAACATGTGGGGAGTCTCTAGGTGACCGATCGCACCGTGACTGTGCTGGCCGGTGGGCTGTCGCACGAGCGCGACGTGTCGTTGCGCTCCGGGCGCAGGCTGTCCAGTGCCCTGCGGGATGCCGGTCTGCACGTCGACGTGTGGGACGTCGACGCCACGCTGATCAGCCGGCTCACCGGCAGCCGGCCGGACGCTGTCGTGGTGGCACTGCACGGCGGGGCGGGGGAGAACGGCGCCGTGCAGTCGGTGCTGGAGATGCTGCAGGTTCCCTATGTAGGCGCTGGTCCGAGGGCCTGCCGGCGGGCCTGGGACAAGCCGACCGCCAAGGACCAGCTGGCCCGCGCCGGGCTGGCCACCCCGGACTGGATCGCACTGCCACACACCACCTTCCGCGACCTCGGCGCCCAAGCCGTGCTCGACGCGCTGGTCACCCGGCTCGGTCTACCGCTGATCCTCAAACCGGACCAGGGTGGCTCTGCGCTGGGGGTCCACGTGGT
>JBOHFU010000934.1:0-1642 GCA_050699675.1 Pseudonocardiaceae bacterium | reverse complement strand
CAACACGTTTCCCAGGGGCTCGAACAGGTCGGTCGCGTCGTACACGGGCCAGGCGTTGGCCTTGCCGGTGGGTTCGACGCAGATCATGTGGCCCTCGGTCTCGGGGGTCCACGCGGTCAGGCGCAGAGCAGGCCGCCAGGCGTAGGTGGAGGCCAGCGCGGTCAGGTGGCGGAATGTCGTCTCGGCCTCGGCGTTGCTGATGAACTCGTGCTCGTCGAGGTCGAGAGCGTTGCCCTTGCGCAGCGGCATGATGAGCTTGAGCTTGCCGGCGTCGATGATGTCGGCGATCTGGAAGGTGAACGGCAGACCGTGCAGGTCCGAGCGCAGGACCACGCACGACAGCGACAGCGACAGCCCGTGTTCCTGGAACACGCGGATGCCCGCCATGACCTTGTCGTAGTCACCGCGGACTCGTTGGGTGATGGCCCGCGGTCCTTCCAAGCCGACGTTGATGTAGGCGACCTTGCCAGCCAAGCGTTCAGCGTGTGGCAATGCTCTGGTGGCGTTGGTGGGGATGCCGAGGATGAACTCGGAGTACATGTCGACGATATCGCCGAAGTCCTTGCGCATCAGCGGTTCCCCACCGGAGAGGAACACCCGCTGCACACCGGCGAGGTTGGCGCGCATCGTGTCGAGCTGGGCCGGTGTGGGATCGGGCAGTTGCAGGATCTCCGAGCAGAAGTTGCAGTCGAAGTCGCAGCGCTTGGTAACCTGCAGGATGACCGATAGTGGGGCGGTGAGCTGGGTGAGAAGTCCGTCGATGGAGGTCTCGCCGCTCAGTTGGAAGTGGTGTCCTTCGGTGAAGACCACCGGAGGAGACTGTGGTCGGGCGTGGTCCAGGGCTGCTGGCGTACCTAGATCGGTCACGGTGAAATCCCTTTCCTGATAATGCGGACAGAACCACGTCCAGACAATCCACAGTGGATGGCCTGGGCGGCTTCGCCCAGACCGACGTTCGCCGTGCTGGGTGTTGGTCAATGACGAGCAGCCAGGCTGGCTGCCGGCACCAGGTCTCCATATGATCATCTTCGGTGCGGCGTGGTGCTGCGTCGAGGCCATCTGACATGTCAGCCGTTGCCTTCTGTTGTCTTCTCTGTTCTGTTGTCTCCGTTGTCGCGCGTAGGGATCTACTGTGGACCGGCCAGAACGGAGGGTGATGGGGATGAGTGCGCAGGAGTTGCCACGGACGCGGCTGGAGCAGGTGTTGCGTCAGCGGCATCTCACCCTGGAGGAGTTCCGTAGGCAATACCAACAATCTGCCGAGAGGACCGAACTCAGCCAGCGGCAGGCGTACCGGTGGGTGGCCGGAGAGCTGCGCACTCTGCCGTACCCGCAGTCACAGGCGATCCTGGAGCAGATGTTCGGAGAACCTGTGACCCGGCTGTTCGGCCCGCCCTACGGCACCGAAGTGTCGCGGCCGTCCCGACGGCACAATGGGGTGGTCACGGCGCGGGGCACCGCCCGGACCGACTGGGAAGGGCAGGTGATCGCCATGAGCGCGGACCGGGCTCGGGACTTCCTCACCCGGATCGAGGCCACCAACGTCGGAGCCGAAACGCTCGACCAACTCTTCGACGACCTCCGCCGCCTGGTCATCGCGTACCTCCAGCAACCACTGCCCACCCTGCTCGGTGACCTGGTC
>JBOHFU010000933.1:0-1642 GCA_050699675.1 Pseudonocardiaceae bacterium | reverse complement strand
CAGCAGGCGGGCGCGGATGGTCGAGGCGGACGCAGTGAGGTGCACCAGCACGCCGTCTCGGCGGGCGACGAGGGCAGCCAGGTCGCACGCGTCGGCGTCAGTGAGCCGACTGCCCCCATGGTGTAACGGGCCGTAAACCAGCTCGCTGACGAAACTGCGATCGAGGACGAGGCGTCCAGGCTGGGACAAGATCTGTCGGTAGCGCTTGGAGAGGTCGACCCCATCAGGAGTTCGGCCCGAGTGGACGATGGTGAAACCGTGGCCGGAGGCCAACTGTTGCGCCAGGGTGCTCTTGCCGACGCCGTCATGAGGTTGCGCCAGTTCGGCTCCCGGCCAGGGGCGAAGGTCCATGAGGGCGTCGGGTGCCAGGCGATGATCCGCCGACCGAGGGCTGCCGCACCGCCGATCATCACTGCGGCACCGCACGGTGTTTGCGGACCGCTGGTGTCGACCACCAGCAGCCGGCACCAAGCAGGGCCCTCCAGTCGCGGCCCGCGGCCCTCACCGGGATTGCGGCACCGAAGCGCTCGGACTGGTGCACGCGGTAGCCACCGTTGCCGAGCAGCCGGATCATCCGGGCCCAGATGGCGTCGGTGTAGTGCGGGGAGCGCTCGCAAACGGCGAACGGTCCGAGCCCGGATGCTGCGGTTCTGCGCGTCGAAGACGAACGAGAGTGGTGAACGAGGCAATCGACGGCGAGGTTCACAGCGGTGGCGAGCTGGCCGAGGTTCCGATCCCGGAACGCTTCGAAACGGGTCCCGTCGTCGACCGGTGGTGCGAGATGATCGATGCGGACGATCTCGGTCACCACAGCTTGCACGAGGGCATCAGGAAAGTGCAGTGCTGCACCGTGCTCCGAAGTGCCGTAGGTCTGAAAGTCCGTGGTGACCACGACGATAGGCACGCTGAGTGCCGCGGCGTAGCCGATCTCCATGCAGACGCCGTCATCCAAACTGGGCCCATGCAGTACGGCCAGCATCCCGTCCAGGCCGGCGAGGCGTTGACGGTCCAGCTCGAACAGCCGTCGGCCCTTGACTTCGGCGACGAGGTCTTCCTCGTCGGTATCGCAGAACGGTAGAAACACTTTGTTCATCCCGACCGCCGTCCCGAGCTGCTGAGCGATCATGGCGCCGAGAGCACGATCGTGAGCCGCGAACAGGCGATGTGCGACGTAGAACACGGGCGCGCTCCTTACTCGGACAACGGTGCGGCACTACGTATCCAGCCGGACAGCAGGCAAGGCCGCGTGCGCGCTGGCCGCACGCACTGCCCGCTCAGCGCCGCTGTGTCATTGAGTCCGGCAGCTCGGGCGGCGAGGAATGTGCCGGCCACCGTGTCTCCGGCACCGGTCACGTCGACGGTCGTCACTTGTGGGGGGATGGCCTGAGCGATGCAACGGCCCCACCGGACCAGCTGCGCGGAGTGTGGCCCGTCGGTGACGAGGACGCCGCGGAGCGCCCGAACCGGAATAGCGTCGGCGACTGCATCCGAGCTTGTACTAGAGCGTCGAGCACTCTGGTAACGTCGAGCGGTCGGCGGCAGCACACATGGTAGAAACGGTCACGTCATCGATGGTCAGATATCGCACGTCGGCAGACGGGTACGCCTTCCGCAGAGCCGAGTACGCCTCACGCACGTAGGT
>JBOHFU010000932.1:0-1646 GCA_050699675.1 Pseudonocardiaceae bacterium | reverse complement strand
CAGACCCTCGGCCAACCCCTCACCGGCCACAACGGCACAGTGTGGAACGTGGCGTTCAGCCCCGACAGCAAACTGATGGCCACCGCCAGCGGCGATAAGACCGCGCGGTTGTGGGACGTGGCCAGCCGCCGACCGCTCGGTGAGAAACTCACCGGCCACACCGACTGGGTTCTCGGCGTGGCGTTCAGCCCCGACGGCAGGCTGCTGGCCACCGCCAGCCACGATCACACCGCGCGATTATGGGACGTCGCCAGCCACCAGCCGCTCGGCGAACCCCTCACCGGCCACACCGACGGGATTCAGGGCGTGGCGTTCAGCCCCGACGGCAGGCTGCTGGCCACCGCCAGCCACGATCACACCGCGCGATTATGGGACGTCGCCAGCCACCAACCCCTCGGCCCACCCCTCACTGGCCACACCAACACGGTCGCTGATGTGGCATTCAGCCCCGACGGCACGCTGCTGGCCACCGCTAGCCGCGATCGCACTGCCCGGCTCTGGGACGTCGCCAGCCATCGACCCCTCGGGCAACCTCTCACCGGCCACACCGACTGGGTTCTCGGTGTGGCGTTCAGTCCTGACGGCACGCTGCTGGCTACCACGGGCGCCGATCTGCACGTCCAGCTCTGGGACGTCGCCAGCCGCCAACCCCTCGACTCACCCCTCACCGGCCACAACAGCGCGGTGTATCACGCGGCATTCAGCCCGGACGGCAGGCTGCTGGCCACCACCGGCTTCGATCAGCACGTCCGGCTCTGGGACGTGGCCGATCGTCGACCCTTTGGTCCGCCCCTCACCGGCCACATCAACACGGTCACTGGCGTGGCGTTCAGCCCCGACGGCACGCTGCTGGCCACCACCAGCACCGATGGCACCGTCCGGCTGTGGGCTACACCTGCGACGTGGGTAGACCGCACGTGTGAGATCGTCGGCCGCAACCTGTCACAACAAGAATGGGATCGCTACGTCGGCGCTGCGACGCCGTATGTACGCCAGTGCACCCAATACCCGTCAGGCCCCGGCGCCGATCCCGATGCGCCTGCCGCGGTCTACCCCGCGAGCCCGTGATCGAAGGCATTCCCGATCAGGTCACCGGGCGATGAGGCTGTCTGGTAGGGATTCGAGTAGCTCGGCGGGGCCGTCGTAGATCTCCACCGCTCCCGCCTCGCGCAGCTCTTCGCAGCTGATCCCGCCGGTGAGCAACGCAATGCAGGCAAGCCCGGCTTTCTTGCACGCCTCCACGTCCCAGACGGTGTCACCGACGAACACCGCCGCATCGGGAGCCACCCCGCCGCGCTCCAACGCGATCTGCAGGATGTCCGGTGGGTACCGAACGGCGGGAGGACGGTGGATGGGCCTATCTCGCTCACGAGTTCCTGTTCTTCCCTCGATCGGCGTCCGGCGTGCCCGCACAGCCGTGGCCGCGTCCTTCTCGGTGAGCGGGTTCGCGTTCGCCTCGTTCATCTCCCGGGCACCCGGCATCCGCGACGCGCTCGGGCTTTCCTCGGCGCAGCTCGGGCTGCTGCTGCTGTGCCTGTCCGGCGGCGCGATCGTGGGACTGCCGCTCTCCGGGCGGATCGTGCACCGGCTCGGCCCGGCCCGCGCTGTGCTGGCTGCCTCGTTGACGGTCACGGCGGGGCTACTCC
>JBOHFU010000931.1:0-1646 GCA_050699675.1 Pseudonocardiaceae bacterium | reverse complement strand
CTCGGCGAGCGTGCGCACCACCCGGCGGCCGCTGCGCCGCTTCGCGAGCACGATCCGTTCCCGCTTGCCGAACTTGGCCTTCCCGCTGGGCGCGGCCGGCTCTGATGACGACCCATGGATGGCTTCCTCCAGAGCCGCCCACGGGTCGTCCTGCGGGCCGGCCCCATCGTTGCTCACCGGGTCGTTACTCATGGGGACTCACGGAACTCATGGGGACTCATCGCGACGTCCAGCCCTGTTTGGCCGCGCGCACCAAGCGATCTTTGAGCTCGCGGGTATGCCGCCGGCTGACCGGCAGCTCGGCGGCGTCGTCTCCGTTGCCCACCCGCACCACATAGCCCGACGCCGACATACGCAGCTCGGTGACCAGCGGCAGGGCCACCAGAAAGGAGCGGTGGATGCGCACGAAGCCGGCATCGGACCAGCGGTCCTCCAACTGGGACAGTGGGATGCGGACCAGGTGGCTGCTGCCCTCGCCGGTGTGCAGCCGCGCGTAGTCCCCCTGCGCCTCCACCCAGCGCACTGACGAGCGCGGCACCAGCTTGGTGGTGCCGGCCAGCTCGACCGGGATGACCTCGTCCTCGGCGGCCTGCTCCTCGACCGGAGCGGTCGCGTTGCGCCGGGACTGTACGATCCGCCGCATCGTGTTGGCCAGCCGTTCCCGGCTCACCGGCTTTTGCAGGTAGTCGGTCGCGCCGATGTCGTACGCATCGAACGCCCTGTCCTCGTGGGCGGTGACGAACACGACCACCGGCGGGTTGGGGATCATGGCGAGCACCCGGGCCAGCTCCAGGCCGTCCAGCCCGGGCATCCGGATGTCCAGGAATACGACATCAACCCGGATGGGTGACGTGCCATTCGCGATCCGTTTGTCGCCCCGCAACGCCTCCAACGCCTCCGAGGCGTTGGAGGCCCGCAGCACGGTGCCGATCCGCGGCTCGGCATCGAGTACTTCGACCAGCAGGGACATCGCGTGTTTCTCGTCGTCCACTGCGAGCACGACAAGCCCGGGGTCGCTGTCGTTGTCGCTCATCGCCCGCCCTTCCGAACTCCGGTTCCCCCCGGACTCAACAATCCTGCCCATGGCGGGTATCGCTGTCCACGGTTGGCGGTAGCCCCGACGGTGTGCGTGGAGAGTGGCTAGCCAGATCACAGGCCGAAGCGGGACCAGGCAGCGCGGTGTTCGAGCGCCTCGAGAACGGCCAGCGCGGAGTCCGGACCGCTGTGCCCGGTCAGCGAGATCGCCGCGGGGCGTAGCCCCAGGCGAGTCAGCAGCGGCCGGCGCGCCTCGACCATGGTGATCTCCGCGTCCGGGTAGCGCTTGGCGATCTCCCCGCGCATCGTGCCCAGCTTGTCGACCAGGCCCAGCTCCAGGGCCCGCCGGCCGGTCCACACTTCACCGGTGAACAGGTCTTTCTCGTCGGTGGCCAGCAGGTCACCGCGGCGCGAGCACACCCAGTCGCGGAACATGCCGTGCAGCTCGGTCTGCATGGCCTGCAACCACTCCACGTCGTCTTGCCGCTCGGGCAGGAACGGGTCGAGCCGGGCTTTGTTCGCCCCAGCGGTGTACAGCCGCCGTTCCACGCCGAAGCGCTCCAGCAGGCCGTGCAGCCCGAAGCCCTGGCTGACCACCCCGATGGAGCCGA
>JBOHFU010000930.1:0-1650 GCA_050699675.1 Pseudonocardiaceae bacterium | reverse complement strand
GGTCAGTAGGAGCGGCCGAGGTTCAGGGTGTGCTGGGCGACGAAGTTGAGCACCATCTCCCGGCTGACTGGGGCGATCCGGACGGCGCGCACCGCGCCCCACATGGTGCCCAGCCCGTAGTCCACCGACATACCGTTGCCGCCGTGCGCCTGGATCGCCGCATCAACCGCCGCGATCGCCGCTTCGGCGGCCGCGTACTTGGCCATGTTGGCAGCCTCCCCGGCGCCGCGCTCGTCACCGGTGTCATAGCGCCAGGCGGCCCGCATCGTCGCCAGCCGGGCCAGCTCGACCTCGATGGCCGCCTTGGCCAGCGGGTGCGCCACCGCCTGATGGTTGCCGATCGGCGTGTCCCACACCCGGCGGTCCCGCGCGTAGTCAGCGCCCTTGCGCAGCGCGTAACGGGCGATGCCGTTGGCATAGGCGGCCACGGTGATCCGCTCCGGGTTGAGCCCGGTGAACAGCGCCGGCAGCCCCGCGTCCTCACCACCGACCAGCGCGTCGGCCTCCAGCTCGACATCGTCGAAGAACAGCATGAACTGCTGCTCCGGCGAGGTGATCGCCATCTCGATCGGCTGGGAGGTCAGGCCCGGGCTGTCCGTGGGCACCACGAACAACGCCGGGCGCAGGCTGCCGGTGCGGGCGTCCTGCATCCGCGCCACGACCAGCGTCGCGTCGGTCTCGTCGACCCCGGAGATGTAGCACTTCCGCCCGGACAGCAGCCAGCCCTCACCCCCACGGCGCGCCGTCGTGGTGATCCGATGAACGTTGGAGCCGGCGTCCGGCTCGGTGATCGCGAAGGACATCTTCACGGTGCCGTCGGCGAAGCCGGGCAGCCACCGCTCGCGCTGCTTGGGCGTCCCGGAGCGAGCGATGACCGTGGCCGCGACGGCCGGGGAGACCACGATGAGCAGCAGCGGGCAGCCGCCCGCGGCCAGCTCCTCGCAGACGATGGCCAGCTCGGTGATGCCGGCTCCACCGCCGCCGAACTCCTCCGGCACCGCCACCCCGAGGAACCCGGCCTTGCCGGCCTCGGCCCACAGCTCGGTGGTCTTCGCACCGCAGCGGGCCTTGGCAAGGAAGTAGTCATGGCCGTAGCGCCCGGCCAGCGCCGCCACCGACTCGCGCAGCATCCGCTGCTCATCGCTCTCCGCGAAGTCCACCACGCCTCCCTTGCCCGCATTCAGCGGGCTCGCCCGAGGTCGGACCTGTGGTTCTGCGGTCGACTCAGCTTACGGCGGCCAGCACCCACGGCGCCCGAAGTGTGCGGGGTGGTGCGAGGGGCGCCGGTGAGGGCGACCGGCCGGCTCGTCGACCTCGCAGGAGACGTGATCGCTGTCTGGGAACCACGTGTCGCGCCCCAAATAGGTTCCCAGACAGCGATACGGCTGGATCTAGCAACGCGGCAAAACGCTCGGCTACTTGCCGTCGCCGCTGGGCTCTTCCTTCACGTCGTGCACAGCACCGGCAACCTCGTCGCGCAGGTCGTGTCCGGTCTCCTTAACCTCCCCGGACAATTGGTCACTCTTCCCGGAATTCTCAAGGCTCTCGTTGCCCGTCATCTGGCCGATCTTCTCTTTCGCCCCGCCGATAAGCTGCTCGGCCTTTTCTCTGGCCTTGTCAAAAATTCCCATGCGAGTTTCCTCCCGGTGA
>JBOHFU010000929.1:0-1650 GCA_050699675.1 Pseudonocardiaceae bacterium | reverse complement strand
GCTGCCGGGCGAACATAATGCCGCTGACCTCATGGGGATTACCAGCGCCACCCAAGCGTCTCTCGGTGACTACGATAATGCTGCCACTATCCTGCATGACCTCTTGCCGCAACGCAGAGAGACCGCGGCGAGGGGAGCGGCAGGTGAGCTTGTCAGGCTGGCGACGGTCTGTATCGAGATGGGCGAGGTGGACAGAGGACTCGCGGCCGGGAAGCGTGCTCTGGTGGCAGTGAACGCGGTACCAGGGAGCGCCCGGACTGTCCAGCGGCTTGTGCCGTTACGTCATGCGGCTGCTAAGCGTAAGGACTCGGCTTGCCAGGACTTTGCGCAGGTTGTCAGTAAGCGGCTGATCGCTTAGACACTTGAGTGTTTATCCACCTTGGTGTCATCCTATGACACCAAGCAGGTATCCCCCAGACTCATCCCAAAGACAAGATCATCCCCTGGCTTTGATGCCGTCTGAACTTTCGACACTTCAACGGTGGTTCGCTCGCGCTCGCCTTCTTGATCCACACCTGACGCGCTCACAGCACGCCGTTTCCGCCTCGCTCACCATCCCGGCCCTTAACCGACGCAGCAGGCGGCGATTTGAAACCACCCTCTGCAGAGCGGCTCCGGAGGACCTACCTCCATCTCCTGCACAGTTGCGACCTCAGCAGAACCCAATCTACATCGGCTTCTCCTCTCCGTGCTCGCGGCACACGATCTTGGAATGCCCGTGGGGTCACCACGCGACAGAACGGCGGAGCGTGAAGCTGACGGTCGTTACGGACGCTGATAGATGCTGTGGTCGCCGATCCGGCGCCAGACTAGGAGAGGCTCGTCGTCCAGCGTGCGCTCCAAGTGAAAGGTCGCCCGTCCGTCCGGTGATGAGAAGTTCCACGTCAAGGAGTAGATCGCGCTGCCGGTGATGCGGTGGATCCGAAGCCGTCGCGGCCAGTGTGGCGAGCCGGTGAACGCTCCGGCCTCGATCGCCGGCAGGAAGTGTTCGCGCAGTACGCTCAGGAAAACACGTCGATGATCATCGGCAAGCCGGGAAAAGTCGCGGTCGAACGAGGCTGCCCGCCGGTACTTCATTCGTGAGCCGAGGGCTTCGTCCGTTCGGAGAGCCGCGCCAGGTCGGAGAGGAGACTCTCAGCATCATCAGAGTCCGTGTATCGGCCAGCAGCCAGGTCATCGTCGGCTGCACGCTCCGCGTTCTGGTGACCCTCAGTCCAGAACCAGGCCGTCTCGGCAGGCACCGCCACGTAGGGCACGAGCACCAACTCGCCGTCCCGAAGCACCACCTCGACCTGTGCGCCCGGCCGATCCAGACCCAACGCTCGGCGCGCCTGCGCCGGAATGGTCACGGTGCCGTTGCGCTGCTGGACAGACACGAATCCGAGATGACGATCCATATGCCAAGAATACACGAAACCAGGAATCCCGCATCTCAGCCGCCAGGCATGTCCCGGAGGGTGATCGCGTCGGTGGGCAGATCTCCACGCACTCACCGCACTAAGTGCAGCGCGCCGCGACGACTACCGAGCGCATCAGGTGAGCTCTTACCTCGGTGACCAGCGCATCCGGCTCGGAGCCCGCGGTCGAAGATCGCCGACGGTGGCCAGCAGCACGTGATCCATCGCGGTGACGCCAGCGTCCCGCACGTCA
>JBOHFU010000928.1:0-1651 GCA_050699675.1 Pseudonocardiaceae bacterium | reverse complement strand
CGCACTCCCGCTACCCGGTCACCGGGGACTCACCAGACGATATCCTCGGCGTCGTCCACGTCCGGGACCTGCTGACCGCCGCGCACCGCCGCGATCACGGCCGGGACGGGCCGGAGACTGTTGGCGAGCTCGCCCGGGAGGCTCCCGCGTTACCCGGCAGCCTTCCGCTGGTCCAGGCGCTGTCCCAGATGCGTCGGCGCGGCCACCTGGCGATTATCTTCGACGAGTACGGGGGCACCGACGGAATCGTGACCCTGGAAGACCTCATCGAAGAACTGGTTGGCGATATCGAGGACGAGTACGACCCCCGAGGTCGCCCCAGCCGGCGGCTTGAGGACGGCACCGTGGAGCTGGACGGGCTGCTGCACCGCGACGACATCAAGGAACTCACCGGCATCGAGCTGCCAGAGGGCCACTTCGCCACCCTCGCCGGTTTCGTCGTCAGCCAACTCGGCCGGACCCCTCAAGTCGGGGATAGCGTGGAGGCGCTGGGCCATCGCTTCACCGTGACCGAGATGGACGGGCGGCGGGTGGCCCGCATCCGCATCACGCCGGCCGCCGAGGACGCGGCCGCCGAGGACGCGTGACCGTGAGCACCGCTCGAGTCAGGGCCTGCGCCGGGAGAACAGGCCGCGCAGTTTCGCCCGGTTCTGCGGGTTGCTCACGTACCGCCGTCCCTGATCGGTCATTCGCCGTCCCTGCGGGCTGCTCAGGAAGTTCCGGATCTTGTTGACGATCGAGGCCATCTCTCAACGACTCCTTTAGGGGAGTAGGTGCCTCCAGGCTAACCCCGTCTGGCGCAGACGGCGAGTCGGCGACGAACGTCAGCCGACCCGCACGATCCGGATCACCCGATTCGGGGCGTGCGCGCTGGATTACTGCCCGCGTAACCGGGAAGCTATCTGAGGGCCGTCCCGGGTAGAAGCCCGGAATTCACGGATGCACAGGAGCGCTTGTGACGCAGACCACAAAAGCCGCTCGGGGCGCGGCGCTGCGCCGTCCGCTGGTCGTATTCGTCGCCGCTGCGGGGCTCGTGGTTGCGGGCTGCGCCAACAACAACGCACCCGGTGCGCCAACCTCCCCACCCGTGACGCCCTCGACGCTGCCGGCGCAACCGCAGGCGGCGCCCCTCGACTGGGCTCGGTCGATGTGCCAGACGCTCGCCCCCGCCCTCGACCGGCTTGGCGCGCCGCCCAAGCCCGACCTCCACAACCTCGCTGCGACTCGACAGGCCTACATCGACTATCTGGGCAACGCGCGAAACGCCGCGCAACAGGCGATCGACCAGCTCCCGTCGGTCGGAGCCCCACCGGTGGACAACGGGCAGCAGGTCCTCGACAACATGCTCCACCAGCTCATCCAGTTGCGCCAAGATCTCGACGAGGCGTTGGCGCAACTCAACCGGGCTGACCCCAACAACGCGGGCGCGATCGGGCTGGCCCTCGGCGCGGCCGGCAACATCCTCGCCGCCTTCGGCAACCGCACCCAGGTGCTCGGTGCGCTCACCTTCAACCCGCAGCTGCGCACCGCCATTAACCAGACGCCGGAGTGCCAGAACCTGACCGGGGCGAACAACCCGCCCAGGTAGGCTACCTTGGGACAGCGTGCGTTGAGGTGTCGACGTCGGCCGCGTTGGCGGTCCGCACCGTCG
>JBOHFU010000927.1:0-1652 GCA_050699675.1 Pseudonocardiaceae bacterium | reverse complement strand
AGCGGGACGCGGTGGAACCGCTCGGGACCCGGGTCAGTGCCGGTGGGATGCCGGAGCGAGTCAAGTGCCTGCACGTCCACGTCGCGCATGCACTGGCCCGCGGACCCGGCGTGAACCCCTTCGGTGACGAGGTGCTCGACCAGTGCGGCACCTGGTGGACCCCCGGCCCCTGCGCCTAACCCCATCGGGGCCAGATAATCCCCCATTCAGCGGGCTGAGCGGGGTTATAGGGTGCCTCATTACCCCGCTCAGCCCGCTGAATGCGGGGTGGACCTCGGAGGTGGGCATGGCCAGGGTGGCTGCGATCGACTGCGGGACCAACTCGATCCGCCTGCTCGTCGCGGATCTCACGGTGGCTGGGCTGCGCGACGTGCACCGGGAGATGCGCATTGTCCGGCTCGGCCAGGACGTTGACGCCACCGGTCGGCTGGCCCCGGATGCCCTGGAGCGCACCCGCGTCGCGCTGGCCGACTACACCGCACTCGCGCGATACGCCGGTGCCGAAAAGGTCCGGATGGTGGCCACCTCGGCGACCCGGGATGCCGCCAACCGGGAGGACTTCTTCGCGATGGTCCGGGAGACCCTCGGTACCGACGCCGAGGTGATCACCGGGGACGATGAGGCCCGGCTGTCGTTCACCGGCGCGGTCGCCGACCTGGACCCCGGCGACGGGCCGTTCGTGGTCGTCGATGTGGGCGGCGGGTCCACCGAGGTGGTACTGGGCGACTGGGACGGGGCCAGCGCCGAGGTGACGGCGGCGCGGTCGGTCAACGTCGGCTGCGTGCGGATCACCGAGCGGCACCTGCGCTCCGACCCCGCGACGCCCGATGAGGTCAGCGCCGCCGGGCGGTTCGCGGTGCAGACCCTGCAGGAGGCTTTCGCCGACGTGCCGGTGGACAAGGCCCGCACCTGGGTCGGGGTGGCAGGCACCGTCACCACCCTGTCCGCCATCGCCCAGCAGCTGCCCGCCTACGACCCCGAGCGCACCCACCTGTCCCGGCTGTCGCTGGAGCAGTTGCGCTGCGCGGCGACGGCGCTGCTGGTGTCGACGCATCAGCAGCGGGCCGGCAACCCCGCCATTCATCCCGGTCGAGTGGACGTCATCGCCGGTGGTGCGCTCATCGTGCAGATGATCGCCGAGGAATTGCACATCCGCGCTGGCATTGGTGAGCTCGTGGTCAGCGAGCACGACATCCTCGACGGCATCGCGCTGGGTCTGGGCTGAAGCGCACCGTGCATGAGAGCCCGACACGCGAGGGGTTGGAGACGCTCGACCGCGAGGTCACCCGGTGTCGGGCGTGCCCGCGCCTGGTGGCGTGGCGGGAGTTGGTTGCGGTTGAGAAGCGGGCCGCCTACCGGGACCAGACCTACTGGGGACGGCCGGTGCCGGGGTTCGGCCCACCAGATGCTGTGCTGGCCATCGTCGGGCTGGCGCCCGCCGCGCACGGGGCCAACCGGACCGGCCGGATGTTCACCGGGGACCGCTCCGGCGACGTGCTCTACGCCGCGCTGCACGCGGTCGGCCTGGCTGACCGGCCAATCGCCACCCACCGCGGCGACGGGCTGACGCTGCACCGCACCCGGATCACGGCCCCGGTCCACTGCGCGCCGCCGGCCAACAAGCCCACCCCCGCCGAGCGCGACGCCTGCCG
>JBOHFU010000926.1:0-1654 GCA_050699675.1 Pseudonocardiaceae bacterium | reverse complement strand
CCGTGGCCCTGCCCACCCGCACCCTGTTGGGCCTGCCAGGCACCGCTGCCGACGTCGCCGGCCTGCTGTCCGCGCAGGGGATGGCCCGGGTGGCTGCGGAACCCACGGTGCCGCTGTGCTGGGAGCCCGGGCAGGACGCCGCGGTCGGGATCCTGCTGCGCGAGCGGGCCGGTGACGAGCTGGTGGACTGGCTGGTCGACCCCCTGCTGGGCGGGGTGTACGCCGGGCGCGCCGACGCGCTGGGCCTGCGCGCCACGTTGCCCGCGGTGGCCACCGCCCTGGACCGCGGCGCCACCTCCCTACTCGCCGCAGCCAACGCCACCCTTTCCCCCCCGCACGGCGTGTCCGGCTCTCATGCACGGCGTGTCCGGCTCTCACGCACGGATCCGGTCTTCGGCACCCTGCTGGGCGGGCTCGGTGGTCTGGTGGATGCGCTGATGGCCGCCGCGGCGGTACGGCCGTGGCTAGGGCTGCCGGTGCGCGGGCTGGCCCGCACCTCCTGCGGCTGGCGGCTGGAACTGGGTAGTCACCTTCCTGGGGGGAGCCGACCCGAGCACCTCGACGCCGACGCCGTGCTGCTCGCCGTCCCAGCCCCCGCTCTGCGGCGGCTGCTGGCCGATCCGTTGCCCGGTGCCTCGGCTGCCGCAGGCCGGATCGAGGTCGCGTCCTCGGCGGTGGTCGGGCTCGCGCTGCCGCTAGCCGCTGCCCAGGCCCTCCCGGAGGCGTCCGGCGTGCTGGTGGCCTCCAATGAGTCCCAGAAAGAGTCACTGTCGGTCAAGGCGTTCACTTTCTCCGGGCGCAAGTGGGCGCACGCCTCGTCGCACGAGGTGCTGCTGATCCGGGGCTCGCTGGGCCGACACGGCGAGGCCCGGGTGTTGCAGCGTGACGACGCAGAGTTGGTCGACGCCGTGCGCGCGGATCTCGCTACCCTCACTGGGATCACTGCTGCGCCGGTGGACGCCGTGGTGGCGCGCTGGGGCGGCGGGTTGCCCCAGTACGCGCCCGGGCATCTCGACGCCGTCGCGGCCCTGGAGCGCGAAGTTGACGGGGCGCCAGGACTGGCGGTAGCAGGTGCCACCCTGCACGGAGTGGGCGTGCCGGCGTGCATCGGCACCGCCGACGCCGCAGCCCGCCGGATCTCTGCGTACCTGAACACCCCTGGGCGGCATCGGGCATCGGCGGCGGCGCGCGGTGAGACGATGGGGTCATGAGCCGCTTGGATTACACCGCGCTGAACTCCACCATCCGCTACACCATGTGGTCGGTCTTCCGGGTCGAGCCTGGGCGGTTACCCGCCGACCGAGCGGAGCCCGCGCTCGAGGCGCAGCACTACCTTGAGGCGCTGGAGGGCAAGGGCGTGGTAGTGCGCGGGGTTTACGACCTCGCCGGCCTGCGCGCCGACGCGGACTGGATGATCTGGTGGCACGCCGAGGAGATCGAGGTGCTGCAGGCCGGCTACGCTGACCTGCGCCGGGCCACCACGCTGGGCCGGGCCAGCGTGCCGGTGTGGTCGACCGTGGCGCTGCACCGCCCCGCGGAGTTCAACAAGAGCCATGTGCCTGCGTTCCTGGCCGGTGAGCAGCCCCGGCGTTACGTCTGCGTCTACCCGTTCGTGCGCTCCTACGAGTGGTACCTGCTGCCCGACACCGAGCGC
>JBOHFU010000925.1:0-1654 GCA_050699675.1 Pseudonocardiaceae bacterium | reverse complement strand
GGCATGCGCGACCGCGAGGTCGAGCAAGACCACGGATCGCTGTTTGCCCGCTCGGTCGTCGAGCTGTTCGAGCGCGCAGTGCAGGCTCACCACCGCGTCGGCAGTCCGGCCGGCGATGAGCTGGCTGTAGCCGAGGAAGCCGGCCAGGCGGGCCGGGTCGAAGAAGTCGAGCCACTCGGGATCGTCGCCGCGGGTGGACAGCGAGTCCTCCGCCTGCCGGGCGTGCCGCAGGCTCTGCGCAGGCGCACCCGTCCGTGCGCTCACCTCGGAGTGCACGCAATGCAACCACGAGCGCAACAGCGGACCCGCGGCGTAACGGGCGTGTCCCGCTGCAGCATCGAGCAACGGCTGAGCCGCCGCACCGTCCCCAGCGAAGCCCGGCACGAAGCTCCAGTGCGCGTACACGACGGCGGCCAGCGCGTGATCGCCGGATTCCCGCATGGCTGTCGTAGCGATCTCGAAGCACTTCTCGGCGAGAGCGACTTGCCGCAGGTCGAAGAAGGCCAGCCGCGCGCCAAGCAGCGCCGATTCGGCCAGGGAACCTGCCATCCGTTGTCGCACCTCGCCCTCGCCATCACCGAGGAGCTGTATGCCGAGTTGGATGTGTCCCAGCGCGCAACGGAGCAACGGGTCCGCCGGCGCCGTCCAGTACATCTGACGGTGCTGTGCGGTGATCGTCGTGTAGGACTCGACGACCCGGGCGTCGACCCGACTGCCCCGGCCTGCTGCGAGCGCGAGCGGTTCGAACACCTCCGCGGCGGCCTCCAGCAGGGCCACGCCGGGCAGCACCCCCGCCGCGATCAAGGCGCGGAGGAACCGCTGGCGGCTGATCCCACTGTGACGCGTCTGACCGTCGAGCATGGTCAGCAGTCTCTCTAGCGGGTCAAGAAATTCGGGTGAGTCGGGTCGTACAGCGAGCTCATCCGAGGTGAGCAGGCCCAACTGGCTGGCCGGTTTGCCCAGGAGCGTTCCGAGGTGCTTGCGGAAGCGGGGATCAGGCCACCGCGCGCCGATCTCCCAGCGGCGGACCGTGTTGCCCGTCAGCCCAGTGTCCACCTCGCCGGCGCCGCGCATGCTGCTCTTGATCTGCTCGCACAGCTCCTCATGGCTCCAGCCGCGTTCGAGCCGCTCCCAGGTCAACTGCCGGTTCGGCGGGTACCGCCGTGCCGTGGCCATCGCGCATCGCCTCCGCCCATCGCACGCACCGAGGTCAGCGTATGGCTCGCGATCGCGTGGCGTCACCGATCAGTCACTACTGGCTCATCAATGGCTGTCCCGTGGCCGGTACCACGGTCGTAAGACCCGCGATTGGCTTACTGCCGCCTGGGTGCGACAGCAGGAGAGCGGGGCGTCATGGGATTACGACCATCGCGATGGGTGCCCGACCAGGATCGACCCGGTGTTCGCCATCGCGGAGGAACGCCCTGGTACGCGGCGCAGGTCCCGCACTGGTGGCACTCCTGCCGACCCCAGACCATCGAGCTGCACCGCGTCAACGGCTTGCTCATCGGCGTCTGCCACTGCGCTTGTGGCGCCGTCACCGACCGCACCGGTCGCTGGGTTGGCCGCAACTCCCGCAGGCGCATCCCCGACCCGGCCGGTCTGTGCCGCGACCCCGAAACGCCGCAGCCCGTCCGCGCGCGGGTGGCGGCGG
>JBOHFU010000924.1:0-1656 GCA_050699675.1 Pseudonocardiaceae bacterium | reverse complement strand
TACCCTCGGGGTAGGCGGTGCAGAAATCGTGGGCGCGATTAATCGCCGCGCCACCCGCCGCGCAACCCAACTGTGCGATGGGTACCTGCCGGGTATCAGATCGAAATCCCATGACGTTGATCAGCCAGGCGGTCAGCGACGGCATCAGAAAGCCAGTACATGACACGTAGATGATCATGTCGATATCATGTGCCATCAGACCGGCGTTCGCCAGAGCCTGTTCGATAACCTCGGGGCAGCGCTTCTTGGATTCGACCTCGTAAATGCGGTTGCGTTCCTCGAAGCCTGGGTGGCGGAGGGTCTTTTCGACAGGCTGCACGATGTGCCGCTTCTGCACTCCGGTATTCCGGATCAATCTCAGTGCCAGGGGAAGCTGCGGCTTGCCGGCATGTACCTTTTCGGCGAATTCGAGCGTCTCCTCCATCGTAATTACGTATTCCGGCACACTAACCGACGGCTTACACAACGTTGACATGCCTGACATCCTTTAGCGTCGATCCTACCTGGGTTAATTTAGGGCATGAGTAATCGTCGTCATCGGGGTGCCGACAACAAGGACTACTCAACCATTAATCGTTCGGTATCGTCCGGCGCGCACGCGGCGCACTATCGGCTGAAATCCCCGTACCTCTCGTTACCGAATTATCTAGCGACCAAGCGTCGCTAGTGCGGTCAGCTCACGAAATCTACCGTCATCAGACGCCACCTCACGCTCCCCACCCGATTCAACTTGGTCCGATCCGGGCGGGTGCACCCGCCCACCAGCAGTCGTCGGTAGGTAAGAGTTACCAACCCGCGCAGTGATACCTCGATATGTCCGTGACCGCGACCACAGGCCCGGACGCTGCGGGAAGTCGACGTTGCCATCGCCACGGACGGGAGCGCGACTGGCGGTGACAGCCTGTTGCAGGTCGCTCCTCGCGCAACCCCGGTCCACAGGGAGCCTCGGGGTAGGCCCTGATCCTCCGCGAAGGCCAACGGCGTGCGCAGTGCACGCACTCGGTTCTCATCCGAGCCACATTGCGAAAGTCAGTCTTCAAATGCCTCGCAGACCTCAGTGAGTAGCTCGTCTTGCCAGTCGGGCTTGCCCGCATCTACCGGAATGTCCGCGGATCGCAGGCTGTGCGCGGTCACGCGGGCTACCAAAAAGACGCCGGCGGGGTCAGGCCGCCCGGCCAGCCTGGAGTTCCTTTCGATGGAACCGGCCGGCCGCCGGGAGCGCAGGCGGGGACAACGCTCAACCGGCGGCCGACCGGGCTCTACCGGGCCGTGCCCATCCGGCCGGGGTCAGGTAGGTCCGCCGTGGCACCGATCACGCATGGCAGGCACAGCACACCCCACGGCCGGTCCGCACTCTCCAGTCCGGCATCTGGCAGGTGAGCGCCACAGAGCGCTTCCGCGTAGCCGAGCGTCTCCGACTTGCCGAGATCACCGGGTGCTACCGCGTGACAGTGCTCGTCGCCTGGGTGCAGCGCCCACAGCATCTCGGGCGCGCTCACTTGACGCCCTTCACGATGCCCGGCGCTGATGCCGTTGGCGCTTTGATGCGCATCGCGTGCTCGTCTCTGTCGCGTGGAGCGCCGCCCGGCCCGGTCGGGAAGGCACGAACCGGCCGACCGAAGGGCCACCGCTGACGATGACCCGTGTACAGCATGG
>JBOHFU010000923.1:0-1657 GCA_050699675.1 Pseudonocardiaceae bacterium | reverse complement strand
CGCTGCCTCAGACGGCACAGTCGCTCACGGGACGAGTTCATATCGTGACGGTCTGGCCACTGTCGCAGGGGGAGATCGCCGACACCACCGAGACGTTCCTCGCTACCTTGCTCGCCAACGACTCGCCAGCTGTCCCCACCACCCCCTCGTCGACCACTCGAGAGCAGTACGTGGAACACGTGCTAGCCGGGGGTCTCCCAGCAGTCCTGCGGCGACGCCCCGGGCGTCCACGCGCCCGGTGGTACGAGGACTACCTCAACCTCGTTGTCGAACGGGATGTTCTCGATATTCGGAACATCCACCAGGGTGTCGTCCTACCGGAGTTCCTTTGGACGGTAGCAGCGCAGACTGGACAGATCCTCAACATCGCCCATGCCGCGCGAGGTGCCGGGATCAAGCCAGCTCTCGGCGAAGACTACCTGCGCCTGTTTGAAGCGGTGTTCCTCGTCCATCGCATACCCGCGTGGGGTGTGACGCTGGGTGCGCGAGTGAATAAGTTGCCGAAGATCCACCTGGTCGACTCCGGACTTGGCGGCTGGCTACTTGGCCTCACCGAGCGCGCCATCTCCCGGCGCACGCCGGTGGCAATGACCGAGTTCGGGCACCTGCTCGAAACGTTTGCGATCAACGAGTTGCTCAAGCAAGCAAGCTGGATCGAAGAGTCGCTGCGCTACGGGCATTACCGCACCTTCGACGGCCACGAAGTCGATCTCGTCATCGAGCACCACGACGGCCGCTGTTTCGCGATCGAGATCAAGGCTGGGGCCTCGTATCGGCCGGATGACCTGCGGGGCCTCGTCCCACTTGACCAACTGTGGTCAAGATAAGCTCGCACGGGAAGCCTGCCGGGGCCGTTCGCGTTGCCAGGAGAGACGCCGAAGCTAGGAAAGTGCCGTGGCAGCCGAGCAGATCCAGGTGCAGCGAGTTCTGATGGTTGCGGCACATCCCGACGACGTGGACTTCGGATCCGCCGGCACGGTCGCGACCTGGACCGACGCGGGCCTCGAGGTGTTCTACTGCATCGTGACCGACGGGGATGCCGGTGGTTTCGATCGCGACGTGCCCCGCTCGGCGATCGGCGGCATCCGGCAGGACGAGCAGCGCAAGGCAGCCGCCACGTTGGGTGTCACCGACGTCGAGTTCCTCGGCTACCCCGACGGCATGCTGATGGTGAGCCTCGAACTGCGGCGCGACATCGCCCGCGCCATCCGCCGGACCCGTCCAGACCGGGTGGTGATCCCGTCCCCGCAACGCGACCTGCGCAGCCTCTACGGCAGCCACCCCGACCACCAAGCTGCCGGGGAAGCCGCACTGTGCGCGGTCTATCCCGACGCCCGCAACCCGTTCGCGCATCCCGAACTGCTCGCCGAGGAGGGCCTGGAAGAACACACCGTGTCCGAGGTCTGGGTAGTAAGCGCCAACGACCGGGCCGACCACTATATCGACATCACCGACACCTTCGACCGCAAGATCGCCGCGTTGCGAGCGCACACCAGCCAGACCGCGCACATGACGGGCCTGGAGGAGCGGATGCGCGCCTGGGGTTCCCTGCAGGCCCGGGCCGCTGGGCTGGTGGAGGGCCGAATGGCGGAGGGCTACCTCGTGCTCGACACTCGCTGACCTCGATCATACTTGAGGTCGCAAGATGAGGGGACCT
>JBOHFU010000922.1:0-1659 GCA_050699675.1 Pseudonocardiaceae bacterium | reverse complement strand
GGCCGAGCAGGCCGCCGGTGACACAGGCTCCCAGCCACACCGACGGGCCCTTGGCGACCAGCAGCACCACCGCAGCGGTGAACCACGCCAGGATGCCGACGCCGACCACTGGCCGTGGATCGGCGAGGCTGCGGGGCAGCGGAGGCGCAACGGGTGGCACAACGTCCACGCTACCGGCCAGCGCGGTGCGGACCAGACCACATCTGCTCGGGCGGTGGGGGATTCAGATGATCCGGCATAGTTGTGAGCCTTGGCGACCCGCCGGGCCAAATGGGTTCGTATGCGTACTCGGGGTTGACGGCTGGCCAAGGTTAGCCTAACTTAAGCGCTGCCGGCTTCGTGGTGGGAGTCCTGGCAAGTCAGTTGGGAACACGTCGGGCCCGACCTGGAGATGCTCCGGTCGGGCCCGACGTTCGTCCACAAGTCAGAAGCCGGTGCCGAACTGTGGCGAGCGGTCCGGACGAGTGTCGCTGCCCGATGCCCGCCAAGATACAGCGAGCCGAGCGCGGAGCAGGTCTCAGGCTGACGGCCAGGCGTGCACCGGCTGGTTGGAGTGCATGTGCTCAACGTAACCGCGCAGCATGCCGGCCAGCGCGGCCGGCCGGTCGGCGCCTTGGGCGGTCAGCGTCTGGACGGTCGCACGCTGCCAGCTGGCGCCGGTGCGGCGCGTCACGCAGCGCTGTTCGATCACCGCGAGGTAGCGCTCCCGGGCGGCGTCGGACATTCCACAGCTGCGCAGCCCGTCGTGGGCCAGCGGTAACAGCTTGCGCAGCACCAGCTCGTCGGGCCGGACCCACCCGTTGCCCGGCCAGTACAACAGGGCGTCCATGCCAAGCCGGGCCCCTGCGTACAGGTTGTCCTGCGCGGCCTGGAAGGACATCTGGCTCCACACCGGCCGGTCGAGCTCGGTGAGCCCGCGCATCGCGCCGAAGAAGAACGCGGCGTTGGCCAGCACGTCGATGACCGTCGGGCCGGCTGGCAGCACCCGGTTCTCGATGCGAAGGTGTGGCACCCCGGCTGTGACGTCGTAGACCGGACGGTTCCATCGCCAGATCGTGCCGTTGTGCAGCCGCAGCTCCGACAGCGACGGCGCGCCACCCCCGGCGAGCACCGCCAGCGGGTCCTCGTCCTCGATCTCCGGCAGCAACGGCGAGAAGTACCGCGCGTTCTCCTCGAACAGGTCGAAGATCGAGTTGATCCAGCGCTCGCCGAACCACACCCTCGGGCGCACCCCCTGGTTGCGTAGCTCCGGCGACCGGGTGTCGGTGGACTGCTCGAACAGCGGGATCCGGGTCTCGTGCCACAGCGCCCGCCCCAGCAGGAACGGTGAGTTCGCGGCTAGCGCCACCTGCACCCCGGCCAGGGCCTGCGCCGCGTTCCAGTGTGCCGCGAAGTCGTCCGGAGCGACCTGCAGGTGCAGCTGCACCGAGGTGCCTCCGGATTCCGGGAGAATCGAGTCCGCAGCGCACAGCAATCGTTCCGGTTGGCACCCCTCCAGCGCCACCCCCTCCATGTCGAGCTCGAACTCCTCCCGCCGGGCGGCCAGGATCTGCTTGTTGAGCAGGTCGTAGCGCCTCTTGGGGGACATCCATCGGCGGTCGAAGTGGTCCGCTCGCAGGGTCGGCAGGATGCCGATCATGACCAGGCCCACACCCGCGG
>JBOHFU010000921.1:0-1659 GCA_050699675.1 Pseudonocardiaceae bacterium | reverse complement strand
CTGCAAGCCCGCGACGATGCCGGCAAACGCGGTGTCAGTGTCCTCGGCGCTGCTGTGCCGGGCCGGGCCTTCACGGTCCGGCTCCTCGGGATCGGGGAAGGTCAACTCCGACACCACTCTCGGGCTCGGCCGGGGATCGCTGCCGGGGTGACGGTACCGCGCCGACGCGGGAGGCGCGCGAGGACTTACCGGATCGAACCATGTCCGCCGGACCTGCGTACCAAGGGTAGGCGAGGGGTCGTTGTGCCCCTCATACCGTGCTCCGTAGGCTGGCAGATGCTGCGGCCCGCGAGGGCGAGGGAAGGATCGGTAGGCGGTGTTCTACTGGCTGCTCAAACACCTGCTACTCGGCCCCGTGATGCGCCTGGCATGCCACCCGCAGGTCTATGGCGCCGAGTATCTCCCCAAACGCGGTGGCGCCATTCTGGCCAGCAATCATCTCGCGGTCGCCGACTCGTTCTTCCTGCCCCTGGTAGTCCGCCGCCGGGTGACATTCCTGGCCAAGCGCGAGTACTTCACCACGCCGGGACTACGGGGGTGGTTCAAGCGGCAGTTCTTCAGCGCCGCCGGCCAGGTACCAATCGACCGGTCCAGTGCTTCGGCCGCGCAGGCCGCCCTGGATACCGGAGTGCGGCTGCTGGCCGCGGGCAACCTGCTCGGCATCTACCCGGAAGGCACCCGGTCCCCGGACGGCCGGTTGTACAAGGGCAAGACCGGTGTCGCCCGGATGGCGCTGCAGGCAGGCGTCCCGGTGATCCCGGTCGTCATGGTGGGCACCGACAAGGTCAGCCCCATGGGCACTAAGATGTGGCGGCCGCATCCGGTAGAAGTACGCTTCGGCGCGCCGCTGGACTTCTCCCGCTACGCGGGCCTGGCCGGGGACCGGTTCGTCGAACGATCGATGGTCGACGAAATCATGTACTCCTTGATGGACCTCTCCGGCCAGGAATACGTGGACCGGTACGCGTCGTCGGTCAAGCAGCGCGAGCCGCCGCCGCGGCTGGCTCTCAAGGCGTCCTGACCAGCCCCGGGCGCTGGGCACTGCGTAGGCTGGCCAGTCGTGCGGTTCTTCTACGACTGCGAGTTCATCGAGGATGGCGTCACCATCGAGCTGATCTCCATCGGGGTGGTGGACGAGCAGGGCCGGGAGTACTACGCGGTATCCACCGAGTTCGATCCCGAGCGGGCCGGCGAGTGGGTCCGATCGCACGTGTTGCCCAAGCTGCCGCCGCCGTCGGACCGGGCATGGCGCAGCCGGGCGGCCATCCGCGACACGCTGCTGGAATTTCTCACCGCGTCCGGTGAGCGAGTTGAGCTGTGGGCCTGGTTCGCCGCCTACGATCACGTCGCGCTCGCCCAGCTATGGGGACCGATGCCGGCGCTGCCCCGAGCACTTCCCCGGTTCACCCGGGACCTGAGACAGCGCTGGGAGGACGCTGGCAAGCCGGCCTTGCCACCGCCGCCCAGCGACGCTCACGACGCGGTAGCCGACGCCCGGCACAACCTCACCAGATGGCGGGCGATCGAGGAGCACCGCTCGGCACGGCTGGGCCGCCCCCGATGACCTGCCGTGTTGCTGCACCGATCCGGTCGTGCCACGCTCACGCCGTCCATTAAGGGTACCGAACGGAAAGGCGAAACAGATATGCGCATCGGCGT
>JBOHFU010000920.1:0-1663 GCA_050699675.1 Pseudonocardiaceae bacterium | reverse complement strand
GCAGCTCGACCGTGCGCATGATCAGGTCGTCGAAGTCCAGCGCATTGGATGTGCTCAACCGCCGCTGGTAGCCGGCGAAGACCTCCGCAACCCGGCGATCGAAGTCATCAGACGCGGCGGCAGCGGCACTATCGGGGTCCGCCAGGTCGTTTTTCAGGTTCGAGATCTTCGCTGCCAGGGTGCGCGCGGGGTACCGCTTGGGGTCCAGATCCAGGTCACGGGCGACCATCGTGATCAGGCGGCGGGTGTCGTCGGCGTCGTAGATGGAGAAGTTCGACGTCAGCCCGGACAGGTTCTTGGCTTCGCGGCGCAGGATCCGCACGCACATCGAGTGAAACGTCGACACCCACATCACCGCGGCGCGCCTGCCGACCAGCGCAGTGACCCGTTCCCTCATCTCGGCTGCGGCCTTGTTCGTGAAGGTGATCGCCAGGACCTGGCCGGGTGCAACGTCGCGCTGGCCGAGCAGGTATGCGATGCGGTGGGCGAGCACCCGGGTCTTGCCGGACCCGGCCCCCGCGACGATGAGCAGCGGGGAACCGACATGCTCCACCGCCGCGCGTTGTTGCGGGTTGAGTCCGGCGAGCAGGTCCTGTGGGGGGGCTGCGCCATCAGAGTTGACAACAGAGGCACTCATCGTGGCGACCACGGTACCGGGAGGCACCGACCGACCGCGCATTGCTGAGAGTCCGCTGAAAGCGCGATCCATAGATATAGCGGACAATCCGGAGAGGAGGCAGAGTGCTTTAGGGGGCAGCTCCGCAGCGTCAGACCGCAGGAGGGTGCCGTGGATCCCGTCAGCTGGCTTGAACACGTCGCGAAGGTGTCTCCCGTCCTGCTGCTGGTCGTGGTGGTGCTGGTGATGTTCGTGGACAGCCTGGCCCTGATTGGTGCGCTGCTGCCGGGCGACCTGGTGCTGCTGGTCCCGGCGGCCGCGGTGGGCACGGCCGGCGCGCCGATCGTGGTGGCGGGCGCGGTGATCGGGACGGTGCTGGGCTACACGCTCAGCTACGCGGTAGGCCGCCGGAACGGTCCGGCCATCCGGCACAGCTGGCTGGGCCGGCGGGTCGGCTCCGAGCGGTGGATGCAGGCGGAGCGGCTGCTGCGGGGCCCGGCCGGCCGCACCCTGGCCCTGGTCCAGTTCATGCCGCTGTTCAACTACCTGATCCCGCTGCTGGCCGGCACCCTCAAAGTGCCGCCCAAGCGGTTCATCCAGCTCACCACGACCGGCGCGCTGATCTACTCCTGCTTCTACGTATCCCTGGGGGTGCTGGCCGGCGGGACCGGTGCGGCGATCAACGATTCCACCGGCCGGCTGGTCGCGCTGCTGGTGGTATCGGTGGGGGTAGCCATAGTGGGCTTCACCGTGCTGGCCGCAGCCGTGCGCCGGATGGCCGAGCAGCAGGATCCGGCCCCTGGTGAAGAGGTGGACGGTGCACCAGGCAACGTGGCAGACTCAGTGCCGTGCTGAGTCGCCACCGCTTTTTCTACGGGTACCGGATCCCGGTGCCCGTGGTGGTGTGACGCACGACACAGACCACCACGACGCCCCGGAGTCCACGGACCCGGGGCGTTGTGCTGCCGGGGAGCATGGACTCCGGAACAGAATCCAGGAGGCCACCGAGATGCCCACTCACGCGTCCACCGAGGCAGCACCCGAAGT
>JBOHFU010000919.1:0-1666 GCA_050699675.1 Pseudonocardiaceae bacterium | reverse complement strand
TGGTTGGACGGCCTTCAAGAGCCGCCAACCGGTCCGGCGCGACCTCGGGATGTGATGGGGGCACCAGCGGCTCGCGCAACGGCACGTTGAGATGCACCGGCCCCGGCCCGCCGCCCAGCGCACCTCGTGCGGCTGCGATCGCGCGGTCCGCTGTGGAGCGCCAGTGGGCCTGCTGACCGATGTCAGACGGCGCCGACAACGAAGGTGCCGCGCGCACCGCTGCGCCGTAAAGGCTGGCTTGGTGCACGGTCTGGTTGGCCCCGGTGCCGACCAGCTCACCCGGGCGGTCCGCGGTGACCGCCAGCAACGGGACCCCGGCGTGGTGGGCTTCCAGCACCGCCGGATGCAGGTTCGCCGCCGCAGTGCCCGACGTGCACACCACCGGCACTGGCACGCCGGACCGCAGCGCCAAGCCCAGCGCCAGGAACGCCGCGGAGCGCTCGTCGATCCGGACGTGCAAGGTCAGCCGCCCGGCCTGCTCGGCCGCGTACAAGGCGAACGACAGCGGCGCATTGCGCGACCCCGGACAGAGCACAGCGTGCCGCACGCCGCACCGCACCAACTCGTCGACCAGCACCGTGGCCAGTGCAGTGGACGGATTCACGATCGTGCAGCATGCCCGGCGACCCCGTTCACCCCGGGTAAGGAATACGTATGCAGAGGCGAGTCACCCCCTGCGAGGCGCAGATGAGGCAGATCTATCAGTGTCCCGGTATGCGGCGCGGGAGGCGATCAAACGCCTCGCGGGTGAGAATCTGGTCGTCGTGGTCGACGGCAAGGGCTCCTACGTCCGGGTCCGCCGCAAACGCGCCTCCCTCGCAACGGTGGACGTGGCCCGACAGGTGTGGCGTTGCGTCCGCCCTGGGTATCAGCGTGGTGGGGCGGTCGGGTCGATCCCGCCCTCGGTGGGTGTGGTGGGCATCAGCAACCACCCGGTGTGGTGAGCACGCGCACCAGGTGGGGCCGGATGCCCACCGGTGTGTCCTCGTGGTCAAACCGCACGATCAGCCGGGTGACACCGCGACCAAGGACCTGGCCTTGCTGGTGCAGCCGAGATGGCAACGCCCCATGCTGCTTGCCCACCGCGATCTGTTGGATCCGGCAGTGCGGCAAGACCGGGGTGCCGTCGGCGTCACGCCACGGATCGTAGAGTCGGGCGGGCATGGTGGGTGTCACCTCGGGGCTGGTTGATCGCCGATCGGCCGCACGGCGGTGGGAAGTCGTGGCCGGGGTGCTCCCCTGCCCCGCCGTGATCTAGATCCGGCCGTCCCGCCGGGAAGCGGGGAGTCGGCGAGACGGCCGGGGTCTGCAATGGCTGGGTGGAAAGATCGCCCACGTCGGGCTCGATCCTGGGCAACACCTCGGTGGCATCCGGATCGGCCAGACGGGTGCCGCTATCCCGGTCGGGTGCAGCGCCCGCGTCGGACCGCGGCTGGCCGGCCAGCCCCCATTCTCGAACCACCCGGGAATGCAGGAACTCTTCAGCAGCAATCGGCACAGGAGATCGTGGCTGTTCCGGTACACAGTCGTACTCACGCTTGGCTCCTGCCGATCACCGGCGTCCGCACCCTAGCCGTGTGCGAATTAGCAGGCCCGCGATCTCTCGGTTTACCGAGGACGTTCCCTGTCGTCCTTAGAAGTTCAACCCCTCCCCAACGCTGCAGTG
>JBOHFU010000918.1:0-1666 GCA_050699675.1 Pseudonocardiaceae bacterium | reverse complement strand
CCGCGTACGAAATCCCGTTGTCCTGCATCGATTCCGTTTGAGCCAGTGGGAGATCCGGTCGATCGCCTCCACCATCTCGGCGAGGTAGAGGAGGTTGTCACGCGGCACACACGGGCCTGGCGTCGGTGAGCACGCGGTCTCGGATCACCCAGTGCAGGCTGTCCTTGGGTACCAGGTCAACCTTTCGTCCGAGTAGCTGCGCCAGTTCGTCGCGTAGATCCCATAGTTCCCACAGGGAATTCTTGCTGTCCGACGCCGAGACGTAGAGCAGGTCGACATCACTGTCGGGCCGCTCCTCACCCCGCGCGACCGAGCCGAAGACGCTGAGCTCTGCAATCCCGTAACGACGGCAGAGCTCCGCAATCTGATCATGTACGGCGTCGAACTCCAGGCTCACGAGGATCGACACTACGGAAACCAGCTCGGGTCAGTCCAAACCCAGTACCCCGGCCGCGGCCAGATCGCATTCGTCGAGGAAGTCCCGGCACCGCCGAGCCTCGTCGTCCTCACCGATCTCGGCGGCCGCTCGGGCCAGCGCGGCCAGTGCCCGCAGGAAACCCCGGTTGGGGCCATGTGACCACGGCACCGGCCCGTGACCATTCCAACCGGCGCGGCGGAGCTGGTCCAGGCCACGGTGGTAGCCGGTGCGGGCGAAGGCGTAGCCGGCAACGGCGTCGCCCTCGTCGAGGGCCCGTTCGGCCAGCGCCGCCCACGCAGCCGAGAACTCGGGGTGTGCTGCGGCCGCCGTCGCCGGGTCGTTCGCCGCAGCCAGAGCCGCCTCGGCGTCGGGCTGCTCGGGCAGCAGCGTCGGGTTGGGTCCCAGCAGGTTGCCGTGCACGCTCATCGCTTTCGTCCTCCCGTGGTGCCGCGACGCCCCCTGGTCTGGCCGGCGCGCACCCCGTCGGCCGGGGTTGGTAGTCATTAAGTGCAGTGGTGACGGGGGTTGGTGGCTCTTGAAGAGCCCCTAACCGGCCAGGGTCCGGCCCGCGGAGTGGAGGTCCTCGCAGGCCTGCGCGACCCGGGCGGCCATTGACTGCTCGGCCACCTTCAAATACGAGCGCGGGTCGTAGACCTTCTTGTTGCCGACCTCGCCGTCGACCTTGAGTACCCCGTCGTAGTTGGTGAACATGTGGGCCGCAATGGGGCGGGTGAACGCGTACTGGGTGTCGGTGTCGACGTTCATCTTGATCACCCCATACGAGAGCGCCTGGTGGATCTCCGCCAGCTGCGAACCGGATCCGCCATGGAATACCAGGTCCAACGGCTGGGAGTCGGCGGGCAGACCCAGCTTGCGGGCGGCGACCTCCTGCCCCATCTGCAGGATCTCCGGGCGAAGCTTCACGTTGCCCGGTTTGTACACGCCATGCACATTGCCGAACGTCGCGGCCAGTAGGTAGCGGCCCTGCTCGCCGCCACCGAGGGCATCGACGGTGTGCTCGAAGTCCTCAGCCGTGGTGTAGAGCTTCTCATTGATGTCGTTGGCGACACCGTCCTCCTCACCACCCACGACACCGATCTCCACCTCCAGGATGATCTTCGCCTTGACGCAGGCCTCGAGCAGCTCCGCGGCGATGGCCAGGTTGCGGTGCAACTCGGTGGCCGAGCCGTCCCACATGTGGGACTGGAACAGCGGGCTCTCGCCACGGGCCACCCGCTCCTGGGAGAT
>JBOHFU010000917.1:0-1670 GCA_050699675.1 Pseudonocardiaceae bacterium | reverse complement strand
CTGGCCAACACGCTGACCGCCCTGCATGCCGGGGTGACCTGTGTGGACGCCTCGGCCGGTGGGCTGGGTGGCTGCCCCTACGCCGAGTCGGCCACCGGCAACCTGGCCACCGAAGACCTGGTCTGGATGCTGGACGGGCTCGGTATCGAGCACGGGGTCGACCTCGACGCCCTGGTGCAGACCAGCGTGTGGATGGAGCGAGCGCTCGGCAGACCCTCGCCGTCCCGGGTGGTCGCCGCTGTTGGTGGCTCTTCAAGGACCACCAACCCCCGTCTGGGACGTCTCTAACGATAGCCAACCCCCGCCGGCATGCCGGCGGGGGTTGGCTATCGTTATGAGCAGCGTCCCGGGGGGTTGGTGGTCCTTGAAGAGCCACCAACAGCACCTGGTTAGGCGCGGCGCCGGCTTGGTCAGCCCCTCCGACCAGCGACTACCTGACCAGTTACATATGAGCCAATGCCTATAAAAGCCGTGGTCCGCATTCGGATGCTGTACTACAGTCTGTTGTGGAGCTGATCATCGGCACTGCCGCACGAGCCGTGATGGCCACGCGGCTGGAGTTCACTGGAGGAAAGTGGATGTCGTCGCTCAAGAGGCCAATGCTAATTGCTTTCGTGTTGGCCATGTGCGGAGCCGCTGTTCCGCCAACGGCGGCGGCGGAGGATAAGCCAGCGAACATGCGCTTGGCCCAGGTGGCTGCCGAGTACTCGACCCAACATCCCCACGACTACGTGGGCCTGGAACGAGCGATTGTCGCTGCGGGTGGTGACAGCGTGAGTTTCGCAGTTGCCGGGCATGGAAGTACCTCGGCAATAGAGGCGCAGCAGCGCTATGAACAGGCTCTGCGCTATGAACAGGCTCGGGGCGATACCAGGTCGCTCCGGATTCCACCGGACTCATTCGATGTATCGGGAACCTGGTATCATATCCAGGATCAAACCGGCGAGTGGTGGAACGCTACCGGCACCTGGGACTTCCGGGATGACTATGTCAATGGCAGCGATCCCGGAGACGCCAGTGGGCTGGCCGCTGAGGTGCCGGAATGCTGGGTCAACGACGGTGAGCAGATTTTCGCGGCAGACTATCAGGGCAATCGGTACCGCGGTCCGCTCATTCGCAAGAATGCGGGCCTGACGGAAAGTGTGTACGATGTCGACGACGCCACCTCAGGCTTCGCCTTGTTGACCGACAACGGTACTCATACCATCAGTTTCAAGCGTCACTCGCCAGGCTGTGAAGGTCAACCGCTCCAGGCCCGCTACTACTACGAGCACAACCAGGACGGCAACGCCGGCGGGTGGAGCTTCAATATCAGCATCGCCGGCTTCTCCGTGGGCTACTCTTCCGCACCCCCGCCAGCGCTGCAGAAGGCTAGTCAGGTCTTTCGGACGTAATCCCCGACACGACCGACGGCACCGCTAGCCTACGAACGGGCGCCTGCGACAGCCGCGGGCCCAGCCGGAGCGGGTTCGGCCGGGCCCGCGGAGTTGTCGAGCGCTAAGCGACCTCGTTGAGATTGCCCTTCGCCACATCGAAGACGAAACCGCGGATGGAGTCTTTGTGCGGCACGAACGGGCTGGCCTTGATCCGGGCGATGGACTGCCGGACGTCCTCATCGAGGTCCGGGAAGGTCTCGACAGCCCACTCCGGCTTGATCCCGGTCTCGTCCT
>JBOHFU010000916.1:0-1673 GCA_050699675.1 Pseudonocardiaceae bacterium | reverse complement strand
TCGCAAGAGGTCGTCGGCGTGGGCTAAGTGGTCCTCGTCAGAAGTTGTCGCGTGAATGCGGTTTGGGGTCCTGGCGGGCTTCGGTCCACGCGGTGATGTCGTTGAGGTAGAGGCCGCAGGCGCAGTCGAGGGCTTGTTGTGGCGCGCCGGTGAAGCTGCCGCTGGGGAGGACCGAGTCCTCGTAGCCGTCCTTGCTGGCCAGGTAGATGGCGAAGCCCCAGTGGTGTGGGGAGCCGAGGTAACGGAGACGGAATAGTGGCTGTGGGTTGGCCCCGTTGTCGGTGGCGCCCGAGACGTACGCGAACGCGCCTCGGTAGCGGACATCGAGGTCGTGCAGATCGGGCCAACGCTGTGCGCGGCGCTCTTCGAGTTGTCGGCTCAGAGCGCGACGTGCGCTGTCGGGGATGGGCACCGTCGCCGATGGTAGGCAGCGAGCCGATGGGTTACGGGGCGTGCGCCTCGAGTCGGGCGAGGAGCTTGTCGAGTTGGTCGCGGCCGAAGATCCAGTCGAAGGGTTCGGCCACGGCGTTGTAGCGCTGCTCGAAGGTGGCGAGACGCTCGCGGATCTCGTCGAGGTCGTCGAAGTCGTTGGGGTTCACGACCTTGCGTTGCACGATGGAGAAGTAGATCTCGGCTTGGTCCAACCACGAGGCGTGCACCGGGAGGTGGATGAGCCGCAGCGTCGGCCACTCGCCCTGGAGGCGGTCGACCGAGGCTTGGCCCCGGTGGCTGGAGCCGTTATCGACGATCCAGAACACCCGCTGCGCGGACCCATAGGGCTCGGTGGTCATGACCTGTTCGACAAGCCGGCCAAACGGGACGATGCCGGTGGTGTCCTCGCAGCGGCCCATTACCTGAGCCCGGTGCACGTCGTAGGCGGCCAGGTAGGCCAACGCCCCTGCGCGGTCGTACTCGTGCTCGACCCGCATCAGCCGGGCCCTCCCCGGCGGCAGGGTCGGATGGCACCGGCAGCGGGCCTGGATGCTGGTCTTTTCGTCGGCGCAGATCACGAACTCATCGTCACCCAACGCCTCGCCCTCGAAGATCCGGGCGTACAGGTCCAACGCCACGCCGGCTTTGGCCGCGAAGTCGGGATCCCGGGGGAAGATCCAGCAGCGGTGTAGCCACGGGCGGATGGCGTCATGGTGCAGCACCCGCCACACCGTCGCCGCCGAGATGGCCGCCACCACGGCACGCATCACGAGCTCACGGGCCAACTCGGCGCAGCTCCACCGCGACAGCGGCACCCCCGTCGTGGCCGGCAGCTCACAGGCCAGCTCCTTAATCTCAGCGACCACCAGAGGGGGAAAACGTGCGGGGTCGACCCGAGCGCTTGCGGTCGACGAGACCGTCCATGCCCTCCTCGAAGAACCGCTTGCGCCACTTGATCACCGTGTTCAACGCCACCCCCAGCCGCCCGGCGATCACGGCGTTGTTCTCACCGGCGGCCGCGGCCAGCACGATCCGGGCCCGCGTGACCATGCGCTGTTCGGCCCTGCGTCGACGAACCATGGACTCCAGCCGCTGGCGGTCGTCGTCGCTCAGATCGATTACGAACGGGCTCCGCCTCGACATCGCACCTCCGATGCGATGCGACCCGCCCCGCGACCTGCCCCCTTCGCCGCTCCACCTAGATTACACGCGTGTAGTTACGCGGTGGACCACTTAGTGAT
>JBOHFU010000915.1:0-1674 GCA_050699675.1 Pseudonocardiaceae bacterium | reverse complement strand
GTTCGGACCCGATGATGGTGACCTCTACATCTCGCTCGGTGACGGTGGCGGCGCCAACGACGTCGGCCTCGGCCACGTCGCCGACTGGTTCGCGGACAACGGCGGCGGCAACGGCCAGGACGTGACGCAGAACCTGCTCGGCAGCATCCTGCGGATCGACGTCGACGCCGGCACTCCCTACGGGATCCCGCCCGACAACCCGTTTGCGGGCTCGCCGGGGCTCGACGAGGTGTGGGCCTACGGCTTCCGCAACCCGTACCGCATGTCCTTCGACAGCGGCGGCACCCACCAGCTATTCGTCGGCGACGTCGGACAGAACAGCTGGGAGGAGGTCAGCATCGTCTCTGCGGGCGGCAACTACGGCTGGAATGTCAAGGAGGGCACCCACTGCTTCGACGCGGAGAACCCGAACCAGGAACCGGCCACCTGCCCGGACGTCGTCGGCGCGGGACATCCGCGGACCGGCGATCCGCTGATCGATCCGATCATCGAGTACCCCCAGGCCCGGCTCGGCGGCCCCGGGGTCGCCGTGGTCGGCGGTCACGTCTACCGCGGCTCGGCGCTGCCCCAGTTCCGCGGACGCTACCTATTCGGGGACTGGAGCCGCAGCTTCGGCCAGCCCAATGGGTCGCTATTCGTGGCGAAGCCGCGCAAGAGCGGGCTCTGGAATATGCAGGAGCTGCGCGTCGCCACCAGCCCGACCGGCCGGCTGAACGCACGCCTGCTGGGATTCGGGCAGGACGCCGCGGGCGAGCTGTACGTGCTGACGACGAACAACACCGGCCCCACGGGGACGACCGGACGAGTCCTGAAACTGGTGCGGCCGAGCGGCGGGTAGCGACCGCGCTCCGATCACGAGCGTGCGAATGCGCCCGGCGAGCGCATCGAGACTCCTCCTGGTCGCCAAGAGGAGGGGTGCTCGGCGTCCGTCGCTTGTGCCGGACCGCACCAGGACTCGCGTTCTCCCTCGAAATGGGGTAATGCGGGCCGCTATGGGCGCCGATCACAGCCCCGATGGACGCCGCAGAGCGCAAGAACATCCTGAGCCGCTACCTGGACCACTCGCGCCGCTTCGACGAGGTCGCGGCCCGGCGCAACGGGAACGGCCAGAGCGCCGAGGTCATCCCGCTCCAGCCGCAGCTCCGCGAGCTCGAGCAGGAGCCGACCATGCGCGAGATCGAGGTCCTCCAGCTCATCTCCGACGGCCTCGTGAACCGCGAGATCGGCCAGCGTCTCTTTCTCTCCGAGGAGACGGTCAAGTCGCACGTGCGGCACCTGCTGGCGAAGCTCCAGGCCCGCAGCCGCGCCCACGCGGTCGCGATCGGCTTCCGCCGCAGCCTCATCTCCTAGCCGGCGCGGCGTAGACGTCCGCCGCCACGCCGGCGGTGGCGCCCGAGCAGCCGACCGGGGGGTTAGCCCTTCTCCCTGCGGGGAAGTAGCATGGTGCCTGGCGACCCTAAACGGTACGGACGTGCGAGATCCTGCGGTCATCGAGCCCGCCCGGGGCGGTCCCTCCCGTCGCCGTTTCCTCCTGCTCGGAGGCGGGGCGGTTGCCGTGCCGCTGACGCGGCAGCTGCTGGGCGCCCTCGTCCTCGCGGCCGCCTGCGCGCTCGTCTGGAGCGGCGTCGCCACGGCGCAGCAGTCCCAGACTCCGACCGAGCTGTGGCAGGAGTA
>JBOHFU010000914.1:0-1676 GCA_050699675.1 Pseudonocardiaceae bacterium | reverse complement strand
GGATCGTGACTGACGCTCAGGCGCTAGCCGAGATTGGCCCGATTCCCGAGGGTGAAGCGATCATCGAGATCCCCGAGGATGTGCTGAAGTTCTACCAGCGCAATCAGGAGGGGGACCGCTGAGCTTGCTAATTGGCGACGAATTTAGTCAGCTGTTCCGCACTTTCGAGCACACGGCTTTCCGCTTGGAGGTACGGGACCGCTACAACTCGCCCCGCGAGAGTGAATCATTTGAAAAGTTTCTGGCTGGTGAGCCGGACGACCTTGCTTGGCACCAAAAGTGGTTAGCAATGCTCCGGGAGACATCGTCGCAGGGGCGTCGATTTTGCCGCGTCCGAGTGGTAAGCGCGCCATTGAGCGACTACAGCCGTTTTGGTTTGTGGATTTCTCAGTTTGCCAACAATGCAGGTGACGATATTCGTTACCTCATTCGAGCCAAAGCTGAGGCTCTTGATCTTCCTGGCCATGACTATTGGCTGTTTGACTCTCGCAAGTTGGTGCGGATGCACTTTGGTGATGATGACCGTTTCCTTGGCGGGGAGGTGGTTGAAGATCCAACCATGATTGTGCGGCACAATTACTGGCGTGATGCCGCCTGGCACTACGCCATACGGCGAAGTGATTTTACCAGCGAATAGAGCAATAAGCGTGACCGGCGTCGATGAAGCACGTAAGGCCCTAGGTAAGCGACTCCGAGAGCTGCGGCAACAAGCCGGGATGAACGGCAAGCAGCTAGCGGAGTCTTTGTCATGGCCGCCGTCTAAGATTTCTAAACTCGAAATAGGTCACCAGACTCCAACCGATGACGACCTTCGCGCCTGGACTCGCGCGACGAACGCCGAGGCTGAGACCGAGAGCCTACTTACATCACTACATACGCTCGAAATTCAGCACGCCGAGTGGAAGCGGGTACTCAAAACCGGGTTGCGGTCGCATCAAAGCGAGCTGAGCGATCAGGACGAAAAAACTAAGCTATACCGCGCTTTTGAGTCCACTCTCATCCCGGGCTTGCTCCAGACACCGGAATACGCTCGCGCCCGGTTTGCCCAAGCGGTCATGGTGCATAAGACGCCTAATGACGTCAATGAGGCTGTGTGCGCACGGATACAGCGCCAGGAGATGCTATATCGCCCTGATAAGCGCTTTCATTTCGTGCTCACGGAAGCCGCTTTGCGTTATCGGCTATGCCCGATTGAAACCATGCTTGCACAACTTGATCGCCTTGTTTCACTTTCCAACCTGCGAAATTTGCGGCTCGGCATAATCAGCTTCAAGACACCATATGTGTCCGATCCCCGGCACGGATTCTGGCTACTGGACCATGATCGGGTGAGGGTCGAGACCTTCTCGGCTGAGCTCAACCTACGGCAACCACACGAGATCGAGCTGTACAGCGGCATCTTCGAGCAGCTCGCCGCGGTCGCCAGCTATGGAGGCGCCGCGCGCGCGATCATCACCAAGATCATGAGCGAGCTTGCCGAGGAGGCCGACGCTGATAGCTCATGCTTTCCCCGCACCGCGGGAAAAGCAACTATTCCGGGAAATCTCTAGGTAGGTATTTGGTGATCCCGTGGGAGGGCATACTGGGAACCCGGTCGGTGGTGATGGCCGGGTGTCTGGATCGGTTCGGGTTTGTTCCGGGGTCGTGGTTACGGTGAGGATCCGGTGGGAGTCCCG
>JBOHFU010000913.1:0-1678 GCA_050699675.1 Pseudonocardiaceae bacterium | reverse complement strand
CGCGGCCAGGCATTCCATCGCCGCGCCACGGGCCTGACCTCGATCACACGGCAGCCGCGCGGACAACCCCATGCCCCCACGGTTATCAACAACAGCGGTGGCGCTTGCTGGTCCAGGTGTGATACGCCCCCACTACAGTGATCACATGACGAACCTGGGGGCCAGACCGCGCTGTCGGGACTGCGGGGCGCAGCTGCGCCGCGGCCGGGCAGCGGGCCAACGCTGCGATCCCTGCCAGCGCACCGGGCCCCGCCTCGTGCTGCCCGAGACCTTCTACGACCAGCCACCCCTGACAGCCGCGCTGGCCGGGTTCGATTTCGGCGCCATGTTCCGCGCAATCCGCGCCGCGCAGCACTGGAGCCAGCACACCCTCGCCGAGTACCTCGGCCTGGAGCAAGCCCGCATCTCCGACATCGAAAACGGCAAACGACACCTACTCGACCTGCGCGTCATCGTGCCGGTCGCCAACCAGCTCGCCATCCCCGCAGGCAAGCTCGGGTTCGCCCACGGGACTACCGTGGACCACGCCGGAATTGATGAGCGAAAGCGGGTGAGTTGGGTGGACCGCAGAGACTTCGTACAGCACGTCGCCACGCTCACCCTCGGTGCCGGGCTCACCGGACTGGACATTGACCGGCTGCTCGCGTTGCTGCCCCACGCCGAGCCCACCGGCACCCGCCACATCGGCGCAGCCGATGTCGAGGCCATCGAGCAGGCCACCACCGCGTTCGTCCGCCAGGACCACGCCCACGGCAGCGGACTGGCCCGCGATATCGCCGTGACCCACCTGCACGCCACACTGCCGCTGCTGGGCGCCCAGATGACTCCCGAGGTGCGACCCCGGCTGCTGGTGGCCACTGCGTACCTGGCGACGGTTGCGGGTTGGATGAGTTTCGACATCCAACAACACGACGCCGCCCGCCGGTTGTGGCTGATCGGGCTGAACATCGCCCGCGGCGCCGATAACCACCGTGGCGCTGATCTGACTGCCTTCGTGCTGTATGACATGGCGCTGCAGGCCGTGCATCTGGGCCGTCCGGATGAGGCGCTGCGCCTGGTCCACCTCGGCCACGCCACCGCGGCAGGACCGCACCCAGTGTCGGCATCCACCCGATGCTGGCTGGCAAAGATCCAGGGCCGGGCCCATGCCGCCCAAGGCGACGCGGCGGCCTGCCATCACGCACTGGGCCAGGCTGCCGAGCAATTCAACACCGCCGAGCTGGCGAGCCGCCCACCATGGAGCGCGCATCTTGGCGAGGCTCATCTCGCTTCCACCCAGGGCACGGCCCACTACACGCTGGCCCTGACCGGCCGCGACCCGCGCGCCGCCGGGCAGGCGGTGCTGCTGCTGCGCCACGCCGTGAATGGCTTTGGCCCCGACCACGCCCGGGCCCGGGCACTGTACCTGCCGAACCTCGCCGGCGCCCACGCGCTGGCCGGGGACACCGACACCGCCGTCAGCATCGGCCATCAGGCCATCGACGCGGTCACCGCGCTGCACTCCCGCTACGCCTACGACCGGCTGCGCGTCCTGAACATCGCACTGCAACCCCTGCACACTAGCGCCGGTGTCGCCGAGCTCCGCGACCGCCTAAACGCCACCGCCGCCTAACACCGTGAGGGGGAACGACATGAGTAAACATGAGAAGGAAGACGATAAAGACAAGTACACAGGCAA
>JBOHFU010000912.1:0-1679 GCA_050699675.1 Pseudonocardiaceae bacterium | reverse complement strand
GCATACAGCGCCGCGACCCGCTCGGCGGCGTCTTGAGCGTCGCAGCCCACCACGATGCGGTCGGGGTTGAGGAAGTCCTCCACCGCCGAGCCCTCCCGCAGGAACTCCGGATTGCTGACCACCGCCACGTCCGGGCGCTCCAGCAACCGCGCGGTGCGCGCTGCGGTACCTACCGGCACGGTCGACTTGTTGACCACCACGCAGCCCGGCTGCAGCAGTTCCCGGACCTCGGTGGCCACCGACTCCACCGCCGACAGATCCGCCGCACCACCCGGACCCATCGGAGTCTGGACGCACAGGAACACCACCTCGGCTGCGTCAGGTCCCTGACCCACCGCAGCGGTGGCACCCACCACGAACCGCAGCCGGCCAGCGGCTAGACCCTCCGCCACCAGCTCGGATAGCCCCGGCTCCAGGATCGACACCTCGCCACCGGACAGCCGGGCCACCTTGGCCTCGTCCACATCGGCGCACACCACCCGATGGCCCAACGACGCCAGGCATGCCCCGGTGGTCAGGCCCACATATCCGGAGCCGATCACCGCGATCCGACGCACGAACATGTGTGCTCCCCTCACGCTGTGTTGACCATCTCATCGTGGCACACCGCAACCGGGATGCCCGGGAACGCGCTGCGGAACGGGTCAGAGGTCGTCGGCGTAGGGCACGTCATATACTTGCTCGGAGCTCATCCACAGTCGCAGGGCGCGAGTGGCGCGCACGTCGTCGGCATTGTAGGTGAGCAGGCGCTCGCGCTGCGCCGGATCCGGCTCACCGCTGTGCAGCCCGACAGCGTCGGAGTACCAGCGCATCGAGTTCTCCCCGCTGGCTTCGGGATCGTGCCAGGAGAAGCCGGCCGCCGGGGCGATCGTTTTGAGTCCCTTGCCGTGCGCGCACAGGAACTCGGTGCTGACCACGCCATACAGGTCCACCCACTGGCCGGAGGAGATGAACTCCTGTATCTCGGCGACGGTCGGCATCCCGGGGGCACCGGCGAAGCGCTCCGCGGAGGAGAGCATCCAGCGGTTCTCGGCCTGCTCGTTGTAGCAGTAGGCGTGGAAGCTCAAGCCACGCTGCGCGGCCCGGCTGCGGACGTCGGCCAGCCAGCGCCAGAACGTGGCGAAGGACCGCGCCTCGTCTTGGGTCGGCACTGGCTCCCAGGTGGCGAAAGCGCGGTAGCCGCCGGGCACCCCGATGTCGGAGCCGGACAGCAGGCATCCCCACAGGTAGGCCCCGGCCTCATCGAAACTCTCCATGTCCACGTCCACCTCGACGTCAGCGCGCGGCACGGCGATGCGCTGGTTGCGCCGCACCAGCGTGAGGTCTCGCTGCCAGGCGCGAGCCAGCAGCACCGCGTCGCGCAAGGGCACCCCGACCATCGGTGCCGGCGGCTCGCCCGCAGGGTCTAGCGCAGCGAGAGCGTCTACGGTGAACACCCCAGCTGCCCGCAGTGCCACCGTGTCCTCCCCACGCAGCACCATGCTGACATCCCGGGACGCCCGCAGTGCCGGACCGCAGGTCGGCCACCACGGGCATGAGCGGCATTCGGTGACCCGGGACGGCAGGGCCAGCGGCTCCGCTTCGGTGGCCGCAGCGCGCGCCACCGCCAACCGGTCGGCGAACCGGGCGTCGTACTCGGCCATCGCGGTACGCCCGCCGGGCCAGGTGGGGGCGTCCAG
>JBOHFU010000911.1:0-1684 GCA_050699675.1 Pseudonocardiaceae bacterium | reverse complement strand
TACGGCTTCCTCGACGGCGTGCGCGCCCGGCTTGCCGCCGGGCAGCACCTGCACCCCACCGTCACCACCGCCATCCTCAACGGCCGCACCAACCCACTGCGCGACCCACGCGGCCGTGAGCTCAAAACGCAACTATTCCCGCACCAACTCACCGACTGGCTCGGGTTACAACTTGCCCGCTCCGCCACTGCCACCGCGCTGATCTTCCCCAGCCTCGACCCCGGCGGCGAACCCAGCCTCGACGTCCCCCCGCGCACCCTCACCACCAGCGACTTCTTCGACCCCGACCACGATGACCGCTACCCAGGCTTCCTACGTCTGACCCGGATCACCCCCGAACACCGCAACCAGATCTGGGCACACACGCGCAACGCGCTAGCCGCTGTCCCCCACCACAGCGTCGTCCTCACCCACGACACCGCACGATCACGACAGCTACTCGCAGCTCAGGCCACCGTGGGCAGGGTGGGGCTGGAGACGTCATAGATCTTGCCGGGTTGGGTGAGCAGCGGGCCGAGCACCGCCGCCTTGCGGGCACCCTGCTCCACGCCGCCCCAGCGCACCTCCGGCCCGTTGCCCCCCCGCCCATTGTCCAGGCGCAGCACGACATCGGCCGGCGACCTCGCAGCAACCGAGAGCACGTGAGCCCGCAGCGGCTCGGGCAGCCCGGTCAGCACCGTCAGCGCGGCGACCGTGGCGGCATCCCGGGGTCCGACGCGGGCCACCCGCAGCTCGGGCAGACCAGGCGGCCTGACGGGCACCACCGCGTAGTCGGTGCCGGTGGCGTCCACCAGGTGAGCGCTGTTGCCGCGGCGAACGACCGCGACCGGGGTCCGCTCGGTGAGCTCGATCCACACCGTGCCGTCCAGGGTGCTGCGCACCTGCACGCTCGCCACCCGCGACACCGCGGCCACCCTAGCCTGGATCCCCTCCGTGTCCAGTTGCAGCATCGGTGCGCCCAGCGGAACTGCCGCCGCGGCCCGCACCTCGTCGACGGGAAGCTCACGGGTGCCTACCACCTGCACCGAGCGGGCGTCGAACAGCGAGCTGACCAGCAGCACCCAGGCCAGCGCCCCGCCCAGGGCCAGCACAGCCAGCCCCGCGATCAGCCAGGGCCACCAGCGCTGGGCCGGCCTGGGTGGCCGCGGCGGGCGTGGCACTCGGAGCGGGCGGCGCGGTGGGGTCGCAGCGGCGGGCTGCGGTGCCGGCCGAACGCGGGACGCCAGCCGTCCGGCACCGCCGCTGGCACTCCTAGGCTGGGGTTTTGAGACGCGGCGCTCCCGCAAGGCCGCCGCGGGTCGTGGCGTATCGCGCCGGGGCCGGCGTCGGGCGCCCGAGGCGCCAGAACCACCGGCGCTCACGGCCGTCCGGCCGACCGGGCGGCGGAGTCTGCCGGGTCAGGACAGCGACGCTGCAGCTCGGCGATCAGCTCCGGGCCCAGCACCGTCACGTCACCGGCTCCCATGGTGATCACCACGTCGTCGGGCCGGACCAGGTCGGCCAACCGCCTGGGCACCTCCGCCCAGCACGGCTCGTAGTGCACACACCCAGCCGGTAGCGGCACCGCTTGCGCGATCAGTGCTCCGGTGACACCTGGCAGCGGGTCTTCCCGGGCGCCATACACATCCAGCAGCAGCACCACGTCGGCCAGCGCCAGCGCGGTGCCGAACTCGGCGGCGAAGTC
>JBOHFU010000910.1:0-1684 GCA_050699675.1 Pseudonocardiaceae bacterium | reverse complement strand
GTGGCCACCGCGGTAGCCCGGGGCGACCTCAGCCGCAAGATCACCGTCGAGGTGTCCGGTGAGCTCCTGGAGCTCAAGAACACCCTCAACACCATGGTCGACCAGCTCTCGGCGTTTGCTGCCGAGGTGACCCGGGTGGCCCGCGAGGTCGGCAGCGAGGGCATGCTGGGCGGTCAGGCGGAAGTGCCCGGGGTGGCCGGGACGTGGCGAGACCTGACCGATTCGGTCAACGTGATGGCCGGCAACCTCACCGGTCAGGTACGCAGCATCGCCCAAGTGGCCACCGCAGTGGCTCGGGGCGACCTCAGCCGCAAGATCACTGTGGACGCCCGCGGCGAGATCCTGGAACTCAAGAACACCCTCAACACCATGGTCGACCAGCTCTCCGCCTTCGCCGACGAGGTCACCCGGGTGGCGCACGAGGTGGGCAGTGAGGGCAAGCTCGGCGGCCAGGCCCAGGTCCGTGGCGTGGCCGGCACCTGGAAAGCGCTCACCGACAACGTCAACGGCATGGCGGAGAACCTGACCAACCAGGTACGCAACATCGCCACGGTGGCTACCGCGGTGGCCGGCGGCGACCTGTCCAAGAAGATCACCGTGGAGGCCCGCGGCGAGGTCGCCGCGCTGGCCGAGACGATCAACCGGATGGTCGACACCTTGGGGGCATTCGCCGACGAGGTGACCCGGGTGGCCCGCGAGGTCGGCACCGAGGGAACGCTCGGCGGCCAGGCCCGGGTACCCAATGTCGCGGGCACCTGGAAGGGCCTCACCGACAACGTCAACGGCATGGCGGAGAACCTGACCAACCAGGTACGCAATATCGCCGAGGTGACCACCGCGGTGGCGAGCGGCGACCTTTCCAAGAAGATCGACGTGGAAGCTCGCGGTGAGATCCTGGAACTCAAGACCACGATCAACACCATGGTGGACCGGCTGTCCGCATTCGCCCGCGAGGTGACCCGGGTGGCCCGCGAGGTCGGCACCGAGGGCCAGCTCGGCGGGCAGGCCGAGGTGATCGGGGTGTCCGGCACGTGGCAGCAGCTGACCGAGAACGTCAACGTCCTAGCGGGCAACCTCACCACCCAAGTGCGCGCGATCGCCGCGGTGGCCACTGCGGTGACCGCCGGCGACCTGACCCGCCAGATCACCGTCGACGCGTCCGGCGAGGTCGCCGAGCTCAAGGACAACATCAACCGGATGATCGCCACTCTGAAGGAGACCATCCGAGCCAACCAGGAACAGGACTGGCTCAAGACCAACCTCGCGCGGCTCTCCGGTCTCATGCAGGGCCACCGCGATCTGGCCACCGTCGCTTCGGTGGTGATGAGCGAACTGGCCCCCCTGGTGTCAGCCCAGCAAGGAGCGTTCTTCCTGGTCCGCGGTGAGGGCGACGGACCGCCGATGGTGGAGTTCACGGCGGGTTACGGCATCCCGCGCGAAGCGGCGGTCCGCCGCTTCGCGCTCGGCGAGTCACTAGTCGGGCAGGCGGCACTGGACAAGCGGACGATCCTGGTCACCGAGGCGCCACCGGACTACGCGACGATCAGTTCCGGCCTCGGCTCTGCTGCACCGGCCAACCTGCTCGTGCTGCCGTTGCTGTTCGAGGACCAGGCGTTGGGGGTGATCGAGCTGGCCTCGGTCAACGAGTTCACCACGGTGCACCGGGACCTGCTCGAACAGCTTC
>JBOHFU010000909.1:0-1684 GCA_050699675.1 Pseudonocardiaceae bacterium | reverse complement strand
GGGCCGCCGGACCGGCCGGGGGCGCGCGGCTCCACATCACCATCGCCGAGAGCATCGTCGGACCGACGCTGCACACGATCGTCGAGGACGCCCCGGATCTCGCCCATCTGTCGCCGGCCGGCTTCGCCATGGCCAGCCAGGAGCGGATGGAACCGATTCTCGCCGAGCGGGCCACCGAGCTTGGCGCACAGCTGCGGTTCTCCACTCGACTGGAGACGTTCACTCAAGACGCCGACGGCATCACTGCTACCCTGCGCGACGCGACCACCGGGCAGGTCGAGGCTGTCCGCGCCGACTACCTGGTCGCGGCGGACGGCCACCGCAGCCCCATCCGGGCAGCCCTGGGCATCGGCACGCACGGGCGAGGATCCCTCAACCATTACCTGACGTGGGTCTTCGAGGCCGACCTGGCCCATCTCATCGACGACCGCACCGTCACCCTGTACTACCTGCAGAACCCCGCCCTGCACGGTGGTAACGGCGCACTCGTCACCACGGACCATTCGGGCCGCTACGTCCTCGCCGTCGAGTACCACCCCGAGCACGGCGAGAGTCCCGCCGACTTCACCGCTGAGCGCGCCGCCGAGCAGATTCGCGCCGGGGTTGGCATCCCGGACCTGTCGGTGCGGATCCTGCACTCGGACCGGACAGAGTTCGCCGCTCAGGTAGCCGACCGGTTCAGTCTCGGCCGCATCCACCTCATCGGTGACGCCGCTCACGTCATGCCCCCCACCGGCGGGCAGGGCGGCAACACCGCCATCATGGACGGCTTCTACCTCGCCTGGAAGCTCGCCATGGTGGTCACGGGTGCGGCCGGTTCGGGCCTGCTGGACAGCCACGACGCCGAACGCCGCCCCGTTACGGAGCTGCTCGTCGAGCAGCAATACGCCAATCTCGTCGCGCGGATGGCACCCCACCTCGCCGACGGCAGCGAGGTGGCGCCTACCGACAGTGCCACCCTGTTTCTCGGCTACCGCTATCCGACCGGCGCCATCGTCGGTGAGCCCGGCGATGACGGATCCCTCCTTGAAGACCCGAGTGCCCCCACCGGCCGCCCGGGTTCCCGCGCGCCGCATGTTCGGCTGGTTCGCGATCATGTGCCGATCTCCACGATCGATCTCTTCGGAGATTCCTTCGTGCTCCTCACCGGCAGCCGTGGCCAGCACTGGCGCCAGGCCGCCGATGAGGTCTCCCAGCGGCTCGGCATCCGGCTCGACACTCACCAGATCGGCGCTGACGGCGTGGCCGACCCCGCCGGCACCTGGACCACCCGCTACCGCGTCTCCGACTCCGACGCGGTCCTCATCCGCCCCGATCGGTTCATCGCCTGGCGGTCCACAGGGCACAGCCACCCACCGGAGTTGGAGGCCGCGCTGCGGCACATCCTGGACCGGTAAGCCGTCCACCCGTGGCAAGTTGGTAGTCGAAAAGTGCAGCCGTGAACGGGGTTGGCGGTACTTGAAGGGCGACCAACTGCTCAGCCGACGGGCAGTACCGTGGGCACGATCATCGGCCGGCGTCGGTAGGTGTCGGCAACCCACTTGCCCACCACGCGCCGCACCGCCTGAGCGATCCGGTGGGTGTCGGTGATCCCCTCCGCTTCGGTGCGGGCCAGCTCCATCTCCACCAGCGGCACGACGTTGTCGAGGGCCTTGGGATCGTCCGAGAACCCCCGGCCCGAGAT
>JBOHFU010000908.1:0-1689 GCA_050699675.1 Pseudonocardiaceae bacterium | reverse complement strand
GTGGCGGGTCAAGGATTCGAACCTTGGAAGGCATCAGCCGACGGATTTACAGTCCGCTGCCAAGGAAACCCGGACGTAGACGCACACTCACGAGCCCGCCTACGCAACCATCATCACTGGCCCGCCCGCGCCGGTGATCGTGGACAGGTTCCACATCGGGGCCGTCCATGGGCCGTCTCAGCCGACGAAACGACGCTCAACAACGAGATGCGATGCTGACCAACAACAAGTATCCTCGTTGGTCAGCATCGCTCTCGTCGCCTGGACCTCAGCTTTGCTTGGTCGAACGAGGTGGGACGCCATGGACGATCGGCTTTGGCTAGACGGGACGCCGCAGGACCCGATGAGAGGTGTGGGATGGGTGCCATTCGCCTCATAACCCAGAGGCCGACCGATCAGGGGCTTAGGATGCTGCGCAAGAGTGCACCACCGGGCGCAGCCTTCCCAGTCGGACTTGGAGTGATCATCGCAGCTTAGGCACATACCGACACTTACAGATACGCGGAGGCACGGCCAATCAGCGTTCGGAGCAGAGCAGCAGAGCAGTGAGTGCTCACAAGGATCTCGGCTGGTAGTCGAGGCTGTCCTTCCCAAGAGGTGTCCACCGTATCCGCTCATCTCGATGAGGGTGGGGGTTGACCGGTTTCACCGCGTGCGCCCAGGCCGGAGCCAACAAGGTCCTGCTGAGTGCATAATGGGTCTGCCGAGGCGTCGGATCCGGGTCCGTCCAGCTCGTCAAGCAGTGACTGTAAATAGGTTGCCAACTGAGTGCGATACTCTTGTTCGAACGCCTGCAGATCAAAGATGGCGTTCTCCAGCAGACTTTTGTCGTGGTTGAGTTCCAGGATCTCGGCGTGTTTGCGGGTCGCGTGCTGCTTTAGCGACGTCGCCTTCTCCCGAGACTGCTGTTCCACAGTCTGGGCGGTAGTACGGGCGTCATGGAGCATGGTCTCGACCCGGGTGCGGGCCTCGTTGATCATGTCCTCGGCCTTGGCCTGTGCCTGTGACAACAGCTGCGCACCGTGGACCCTGGCCTGGTTGAGCATCGTGTCCGCCTCGGCGCTGGCTGCCTCAGTCACCTGATCAGCTCTTTCCTGAGCCCAGGCCAGCATCAGGGTGGTCTGAAGGTTGTGATCAACGCCTGGCGAGCTCTGCCCCGTGCCCGGTGACCGCATCGGCGTCATCACCAGCTCAGGAGACGGCAGCCCAGAGTTGCCCCCGGTGTCGACGGGTACTGCGGGAAGCTGCTGATCGCGCTGCTCCAGCTGATGACGGAGATCGTTGTTCTCCTCGATCAAGCGGGCTAGCTCAACATGAACACGGTCAAGAAAGCTATCCACCTCATCCTCGTGGTAGCCACGCGTGCCCACCGGCGCCTTACCGAAGATGACGTGACGAACCTCAGCGGGGGTCAACGGCATCGGATCACCTCAGGTCCTCCCAACGGGTGCCTTGCCTGATATCTCGGCCCTGGCCTCTGCGTCCCTGAGCAACCCTGCCCACCATGCACCAGAGCTTGACCGAACAACGAGCGAGTCAGGACAACCTCACGCGACATGCCCGGACCGTAGATGTCAGCTTGTTCAGAACGTCGGGTGCTCCCTTCACCTGGCGCCCTGCCACCAGTCCGCTAAAGGCAAACTTGCTGACACGAGCGGTCCCTACTTCGGCGCCGCTCGGCGGCAGTGA
>JBOHFU010000907.1:0-1690 GCA_050699675.1 Pseudonocardiaceae bacterium | reverse complement strand
CAGCTCGATACCTGCACCGGGCGGGCGTTGTGTGATCTGCAGCACTCTTTGCGGGTGAATGCTGGAAAACCATCCCGTGGGACCGGGAAGGGGATGAGAGACCCAACCAATGAAAGGAGCTGAGCCGGCCGTGACCGACTCCCCCGAACCCGCAGTCCACCCGTCTCCGGGGGATGACCGCGTCGAGCCCGCTGCCCTGGCCGCAGACAAACCAGTCGCGCCTCCCGCCGCTGTGCGTCTGCGCCGTCGTTCTGCCCGAGGCGCACCCGGGGCGCTCATCTCGGCGCGCGCTGTGGCCTGGTTCCCGTCGACGATGCCTGCCACGACATTCGTGTCGCCTGGCGTCCTGGCGTTGCAGCAGGCCATGGACAACATGTCACGGTCCGTCACCGCTGCGATCTCGGCCACCGTGCCACAGCACTTCAGTGCTTTCGCTGCGGTGCGAGCTTCGACCGAGCTGAACTTGGTGAGCAAGGCTGCCGCAGACGTCGTGCGTATCTCGGCCGGACCCGACTATCTCACCCGGATCCCGCCGACGTGGGCGGGATCGACACGCACGTCGGCCGGGATGGACAAGCTCGCGGGGCTGGACAAGCTCTCGGGGTAGTGCCGCAGCTCGCAGGGTTGGACAAGCTCTTCAGCGTGGCGCCGCAGTTCGCGGCGCTTTCTTCGGTGTTGGACCCGATCGCGCAGCTGCTCGGATCGATCAGGTCGATCGCGCAAAGTGCGCTGGCCATTACTGACCTGGTGCGACAGGCCGGGTTGCGGACCGTTCGCATTGCGCAGGATTTCAGCCGTCGGATGTATGGGGCTGTGGTCGCCGCTCGTGATGCGGTTCTGCACGGAGACTGGGAGGCGGTGGCCCGTTTCGTCGCGTGCTGGCTGGACGTTCCTCGAAGCCAGTGGCGGACTCGAGTGGAAGCGGCCAGCGACGCCCTACTCGCCATCGATCCCGCGGAGTTCGGCCCCCGACGGCGCCTTCGGACTACTCGAGCGCCTCGAGGAAGAGACCCGCCGTCGGTTCGCCGGCCGGCGGCTGCTGTGCACGACCCAACTCAACCACCGCAGGGTCGTGTCGCTAGACGAGCTTCCCGCCTTCGTCGGGGAACACGCCATGCCTGGAATGCTGCCCACCGCGCCGGCAGCGGAACGTCGGGCACTTGTCGCCCTCAACGAGTTCGACGACCACCGCCTGGTCGTGCTGCTCGGTGGGTTGACGCTCCAGGAGGCGCGGATCGTGCAGGCACGCGGCTTCCTCACGGCCTGGGAGGCGGCGGCCCTGTCCTGCGGAAGCCCTCGGGGTGCGGGTGAGCGGGTTCGGGCCAAGGTCCTCCGGCGGGCGCAGCGGATCAACAAGCTGACCAGCGGCTCGCAGCCCACCTCAGGGCGGTGAGCTGAATGAGTGAGCCACACTGGACGGCGATCCTGACGGTTGCCGTGTGGCCGGTAGGCATCGTTGTGCTCGTCATCGTCGCGCTGCTACTCGCACCCCGTGACCAGCAGGCCGCGGTCTTGAAGGCGCTCGCTGAGGTCGTTCGCGCCGCTCGCCAGACTGATCGTCGTCCGTAGCGGCAGCGACACCACCGCCATCGTCAGCACCGATGCAGCGAGATTCCTCGCCTCCCGCCGGGGGGAATACCGCAGCCGACGAATACGTACCCTCCACCAGCAGGGTCGGTCTTACAAACGA
>JBOHFU010000906.1:0-1696 GCA_050699675.1 Pseudonocardiaceae bacterium | reverse complement strand
GTGGTCGACGCCATCGTGGCCGACATCTGCGGGGCGGTCCGCAACTACTTCGTGTCCGCCGAGCAGCTCGAGCCGGGCCAGCTTCTCTACTACTGTCCGGCAGCTGATGAGCGGGCCCGCAAGGGCAAGACGATGGCGCATACCAAGCTCGTGCCGGTCCGGCTCACGGTGGTGGCCCAAGAGGACATCGAAGCGATCCGTGACGGGCTGGGCGCGCTGGCCCGCCGGGATCTTCGCATCCGACGGCTGGCACACCAGGCGTACTCGCAGGGCGGCGTGCTGTCCGAACTCGACCTGTCGCTGGTGACCGGCTACACCGACGGAGGCGTGTCGGCCGCGGTCATCCGGCTGCGCAAAGCCGGCGAGATCCTGCCCATCCGGGGCTATGTGGCCGACATGGGCTCCTGGCCCACACACAAGGCCACGATCATCCGTCTCTACCTCGAAGGGCTAATCACCCCGGAGATCGCCGGCCGCACCTACCACTCCAAGAAGTCGGTCGACCGCTACATCGAGGGCTTCGAACGGGTGCGGTTGCTCGTCGCCAAGCACCCCCACGAGGAGCTGCCGCTCCTCACCGGGATGTCACCCAACCTCGTGGCCCAGTATCTGGCGATCCTGGATGAGCACGAGCTGGGCCGGCCTGTGTACCGGCGCCGCCGGGTGAGTCGCCATGCCTGAGCGCGACGTCGCCCCCACCTTCGTGGTTGCCCGCAATCCCGAGCAAGGCTCGAGGCTGGGCTTCCTGGTCCGGCTGCCGTTGCCCGATGGGGACGTCGTGCTCAAGACGGCCGACACCTGGCCTCGCACCGCCAAGCTGTACTGCCACTCCGCCGACTGGCCCGAGGCCCCCCAGATCCTCGAGGAGGTACCGGTGCGATCCTGTCGCCGGCGGGGTGTAGCCATCGATCTGGTGCTCGAGCGTCCCCGGGAGAACCGGGCCCAGTTCGTGTTCACCGCGGCGCGAGGACGCGACGTGATCTTCTGGCAGTCACCCAAGACCACTGCGCGGTCGCGCCCCGGCGTGCGCGTCCCCACCCGCCGCGCCTCCGGATTCGAGGAGCTGACCATCTTCATCGACACCCGCGAGCGCTACCCCTACCGGTTCGCCCGCCAACGAGCATCGACGCGACGGCAGGCGCTGCCAGCCGGTGACTACGGCGTCGCCCTCCACGACGAGATCGTCGCTGTCGTCGAACGCAAGAGCCTCGATGATCTCGTCCGCCGGCTCATCGACGGGAACCTCACCTACGCGCTCGCCGAGCTCGCCACCGTCGAACGCGCCGCGATCGTGGTCGAGGACCGCTACTCGGCCCTGTTCAAGATCGATCGCGTGACCCCCGGCTTCGTGCCCGAGCTTCTCGCACGCGTCCAGGTCCGCTACCCCAACGTCCCCATCGTGTTCTGCGACACTCGACCCCTCGCCGAGGAATGGACCTTCCGCTACCTCGGTGCCGCTCTCGCCTACCTCGAAGCCGAACACCACAACAACCTTGAGGACCAACAATGAGTCGTTGTCAAGGGTGGCCGGCAGGCCGTCCCGCAGGGACCGAAGCGACGCGCAGGCCCTTGACAACGACGGCCACCACACGCAAGCACAATGACAACCGCCCGCCCGCCAGGGCGGGCCTGACAAGCCACCGCGCCGCACGAAGTGCGGCTCATACGCACCTATTCTGAGCGCGCGTTCTGGCGC
>JBOHFU010000905.1:0-1700 GCA_050699675.1 Pseudonocardiaceae bacterium | reverse complement strand
GTGTATCTGCACGGACGGCACCCCATCGATGCGCACGGCCGGTGTGCGTTGTGTCGGCCGCCGCGCCGCTGGTGGCGGGTATGGCCGAAACGATCCATGTGCTCAGTCCATGTGGCCTTGAGTTTTTCCTGCGACAACCCTCGGACTTTGTGCTCACTGCCCTCGCCGAACCCGAGCCTCAAAGGACGAGTCGATGATTCTCGCGCTACCGGTATCAGGCGGTGCCGTCGCCTGCCACAGGTGGCCGGGTGGGTGCCGTGCGGCCGGTCGATGACCTGCCGGTTCCGCGCGTCGCCCCACCCCGAGCTGCTACGGGGTTCCGCTCGGCACACGATGCCATGCGTTGTGTTAGCCTCGCTCGGTGCGGGAGTCCGATGGACTGAGGGGAGTGAGGATCATGTGTAGCGACACCGGGTCATTCCCGCCGAGGTCGAAGAGGTCGTCAACACCCGCCCGCGTTACGTCAGGGTCAGCGGCGACGTCACCTACATATTCGGCCAGACCGACGCTGGCCGAGTACGCCGACACCCACGACCTGAGCACCGAGCTTGAGCAGGCACACCGCGAGGACACGACTGACCCCGACCCGATGGTCACCACCTCGCTGCGGCTGCCGAAGTCCTTGCTCGACTGGGTCCGAGATCAAGCTGCCGATGAGGGGTTGCGACCGACCGCACTCATTCGGCGGTGGATCGAGCAGCGCCGCGACGGCACCGAGGGCCTGGCCGAGCGCGTACGCCGGCTTGAGGAAATAGTGCTGCCCGGGCAGCGTTCCTGACCCAGCAAGGGCTCCGCCGGCCCTGCCGCTTCGCTCTCGCCTCGAACAACTGCCCGCCGAGCAGGAAGATCGTCACGCCGACGGCCACGTCAAGGTAGCTGGCGCCACTGGGCCGGAAGATCAGTCCCCAGCCGTTGCCGGTGCCTTGTCCGCACCGTCCTGGAAGAACATCGTGCGCACCGACCAGCAGGTGGACGCGGGACCGGGTGGCGCGGACGAAGGCGGCAAGGGCGGCGCGGGTTCCCGGCACCGGCCGCGAGTGCTAGCGCCGTGATCCGAGCATCATCAGACGGGGGTTCACCTATACGGGCCAGCGTAACTGACAGTTTCGGGGGAACCCCCGGGGATTCAGTGGACGATTATGTCCATATGGATTGCACACAGTGCAAGGAAGCCGTCTCGGCTCGGCTGGACGGCGAGGAGAGCGAAGCAGAGCGGGACGCGATCGGCCTGCACCTGGCGACCTGCACAGCGTGCCGGCGGTTCGCCGACGAGGCGGCGCGTGTCACCAGGCTCGCTCGGACCGCCGTTGCGGACCAGGAGCCCGACATCACCTTCGAGCTGTTGTTCACCATTGACGGACTGGCCAGGGTCCTGCAGGCGCTCATCGACCTCGATCGTGACTCGACCACTTGCGCCGCAGCGATGATGGCCCTCAATGGCACCGACATGGTCAGCGCCACACGTGCGGCACTCGATTGTGCCGACATCGCGGTGGCTGCGCAGCGGGTGCTCTCCCGTCCCACGGCCACCGACGCTGGCGTGATCAGGGCCCTTCTGGAGGCAGTGGCCGCCGCCGCGGACCGCTGCGCAGCGGAGTGCGGTCAACACGCCGGTCACCACGGCCACTGCCGCGTCCACTCCCAGAGCGCCCAGCGCACCGCCGAGCTCTGTCGATCGGAGCTGCAGAACATCACCGGCT
>JBOHFU010000904.1:0-1701 GCA_050699675.1 Pseudonocardiaceae bacterium | reverse complement strand
GCTTCGGGTGCGCGGTGTAGCCGCCGTGCACGGTGCCGTCGAAGTCGCAGGGGCCGACGGTGTCCAGGTCGTCGGTGAGCTCGTAGTTGGTGATCCCGCCTTCTACCAACGCAAGGGTTCGGCCGGCATGGCGGACCACGTTGGTGTTGGCCCCGATCAGCTCCAGGCCGGCCCGGATGGGGGCGCGGGAGCGTGCGGGCTCGCCGAGCGCCCGCGCCACGGCGGGCGTGCGGATCCAGCGATTGCGGTACCACTCGGCCTTACCGTCTCGCAGGCGCACGCCGTGGACCATGCCGTCGCCGGTGAACCAGTGGTAGGTCTCCGGGTCGACCTCGGCGATCGGGTTCGGTCCGTTGCGGAGGTACCGGCCGTCGAGATGGGCCGGGATGGTCCCGGTGACGGCCAGCTCGGTGACCGTGTGCTCGCGCCGTACCGGCGCGAAGTTGCCCTCGAGGTAGTCGTTACCCATGGCGTGGCCTCCCAGCTTGGGTCCATTTTGTAACGCTGTTATACTTATAACATCGTTACAGTTGCGCAGCAATGCGTTGTCACAGGACCGCCACGCTCAGCTGTCATGATGCCGTCGCCCTACCGGCAGCGCTCGGCGACGCCGGACCGAACGTCGCTGGCCACCGACCTTGTGACGCTTGGCATCCGAGCCTTGACCCCAGGTGAGAGGCAACCTACCCTTGGCGTACGGTCGGGGACCATGTCATCGAGAGGGGTCACCGATTGCATAGCAGCTTTCACAATTGCAATGTGGACGTGCGCTGCTAATCCGCACCGGTCGCGCGTAAGCGGCTGATCACTCCCAACCTAGAGCGACGTAATGGCTGGCGCGGCCATTGCCTGGCCTGAGGTTTTTAGTTCTCCGCCAACCTGCTCGTGCAACTATAGTTAGGTTTTGGGAGTTCAGTCGAAGAGGAGGGGCATAGATGAACTCTCGCTGGCTGCGTTCGAATCGAACCTTGCTGGCGTTGCTGGCAGCCGCAATCGTGACCGTCGTCTTGCTCGCCATCCTGGTGGTGCGCCAACAGCAGGACGACACCACCGACCAAGACCAGGTTTCCCTCGAGAAAGTCGGCAGCGGCGGCGCAGATCCTATCCCCTTGATCCCCACCGGTCCTCCCCAGGCGGTGGCCGATGACCGCAGGCCCGAAATTGCGACCACTCCGAAATCGGCAAGTACTGACAAACCCGCTCAGTCCGACAAGCTGACCCAACCCGCCAAACCCATCCAGCACGACGAGCTGACGCAACCCGCCGAACCTGCCCAGCCCATCCAGCCCATCCAGCCCATCCAGCCCGCCCAGCCCATCCAGCCCGCCCAGCCAGACAAGCCAAACAAGCCCGCCCAGCCCATTCAGCCCGACCGGTTCAACAGGCCCGCCCAACCCGACAAACCCGACCAGCCCGACAAGCCCGACCAGCCCGCGAAGCCCGACTGGCCCGATAAGCCCGATAAGCCCGACCAGCCCGACCAGCCCGACCGGCCTGACAAGCCCGCACAGCCCGATAGGCCGGATAAGTCTGATAGGCATGATGGGCCCGAGAAGCCCGATAAATCCGGTAAGCCAGATAAGCCCGATGAGCTTGCTCAGCCCCGAAACTCAGGTGGCGACCCCGACAAGCCCACCCAGCCCGGCGATCCTGGTAAGTCTGGCAAATCCACCGATCCCGACGATCCCATCGAGCCCAACG
>JBOHFU010000903.1:0-1705 GCA_050699675.1 Pseudonocardiaceae bacterium | reverse complement strand
CCTTCGGGTTGTAAACCGCTTTCAGGAGGGACGAAGCCACTCGGGTTAATAGCCCAGAGGGTGACGGTACCTCCAGAAGAAGCCCCGGCTAACTACGTGCCAGCAGCCGCGGTAATACGTAGGGGGCGAGCGTTGTCCGGATTTATTGGGCGTAAAGAGCGCGTAGGCGGCCAGGTAAGTCCGACGTGAAATCTGGAGGCTCAACCTCCAGCGGTCGTTGGAAACTACCTGGCTAGAGTCCGGAAGAGGAGAGTGGAATTCCTGGTGTAGCGGTGAAATGCGCAGATATCAGGAAGAACACCGATGGCGAAAGCAGCTCTCTGGGACGGTACTGACGCTGAGGCGCGAAAGCGTGGGGAGCGAACAGGATTAGATACCCTGGTAGTCCACGCCGTAAACGATGGGTGCTAGGTGTGGGCGGTGTCGACTCCGCCCGTGCCGAAGCTAACGCATTAAGCACCCCGCCTGGGGAGTACGGCCGCAAGGCTAAAACTCAAAGGAATTGACGGGGGCCCGCACAAGCAGCGGAGCATGTGGTTTAATTCGACGCAACGCGAAGAACCTTACCAGGGCTTGACATGCACCGGAATGTCGTAGAAATACGGCAGCCCTTCGGGGCCGGTGCACAGGTGGTGCATGGCTGTCGTCAGCTCGTGTCGTGAGATGTTGGGTTAAGTCCCGCAACGAGCGCAACCCCTGTCCCTAGTTGCCAGCGGATAATGCCGGGGACTCTAGGGAGACTGCCGGTGACAAACCGGAGGAAGGTGGGGATGACGTCAAGTCATCATGCCCCTTATGTCCTGGGCTACACACGTGCTACATTGGCCGGTACAGAGGGCTGCAAACCCGTGAGGGGGAGCGAATCCCAAAAAGCCGGTCCCGGTTCGGATTGGAGGCTGAAACTCGCCTCCATGAAGGCGGAGTTGCTAGTAATCGCGGATCAGCAACGCCGCGGTGAATACGTTCTCGGGCCTTGTACACACCGCCCGTCACACCACGAAAGCCGGCAACACCCGAAGCCGGTGTCCTAACCCGCAAGGGAGGGAGCCGTCGAAGGTGGGGTTGGTGATTGGGGTGAAGTCGTAACAAGGTAGCCGTAGCGGAAGCTGCGGCTGGATCACCTCCTTTCTAGGGATGCGGGAGCTCCAACTCCCGCGGGCGCCCGACCCGTCGATGTTCCGGCCGCTCTCGCGGCCGGCTCGTCCGGTGCTCGGGCTCGCCTAGATCAAACGTCGACCTCGACGTTCCACGCTGTTGAGTTTTGAGAGACCGGCCTCCGGCCGGCTTGCTCTCGAGCGGGGTCGTCCCGCGCGCACCTTGAAAACTCCATAGCGGCAAACACGGTGTTCTTCATGATCAAGAGACAAAGAGCACACGGTGGATGCCTTGGCGCCAGGAGCCGAAGAAGGACGTGGGCGGCTGCGAAAAGCCCGGGTGAGGAGCTGACCATCCATTGACCCCGGGATCTCCGAATGGGGAAACCTACGTGCGGTAATGCGCGCGTGTCCCTGCCTGAATCCATAGGGCAGGGATGGCAAGCCGGTGAACTGAAACATCTTAGTAACCGGAGGAAAGGAAAGAAACCTCGACTCCCTGAGTAGTGGCGAGCGAAAGGGGAAGAGCCCAAACCCGCGTGTCGTGATAGGCGGCAGCCGTTGTCACGCGGGGGTTGTAGGGCTCGTCTGGATCCGTCTGCCGGCGGGTC
>JBOHFU010000902.1:0-1709 GCA_050699675.1 Pseudonocardiaceae bacterium | reverse complement strand
CGGGGTCATGTGCTGCTGGACGGCAAGCGGATCGACCGGATGCCCACCCGGGAGGTCGCGAAGGTACTGGGAGTCCTGCCACAGTCTCCGATCGCACCCGAGGGCCTCACCGTCGCCGATCTCATCGCCCGCGGCCGGCACCCCCATCAGGCTTGGTACCGGCAATGGTCCTCGGACGACGAGGCCGCGGTGGCCGAGGCGCTGGGCTGGACCGGCATCACCGAGTTCGCCGAGCGGACCGTCGACGAGCTGTCCGGCGGCCAACGGCAGCGCGCGTGGATCTCGATGGCGCTGGCCCAGGGCACCGACCTGGTGCTGCTCGACGAGCCCACCACGTTCCTGGACCTGGCCCACCAGGTCGACGTGCTCGACCTGGTGGAGCGGCTGCACACCGAGGCCGGGCGCACCGTGGTGATGGTGCTGCACGACCTCAACATGGCCGCCCGCTACGCGCAGCGGCTGATCGCGATGCGCGCCGGGCGGATCATCGCCCAGGGTTCACCCCGTGAGGTGCTCACCGAGCCCCTGCTCCGGGAAGTTTTCGAGCTCGACGCACGGGTGCTTACCGACCCGGTCGCCGGCACCCCGCTGATCGTCCCCGTCGGCCGCCGCAACCGCCAGCCGGCCGACCGTGAGGCTCCTGCCAGCAGCTTCACCACCTGAAATCCCGGAGGAACCGTGATGCCCGCGCACGACGACCTCATCCAACGCCGGTCCGTTCGGGTTGCTCCCCTCGCCAGCTCGCTATGCCTCGCACTCATGCTCCTGGCAGCAGTCGCCTGTGCCGGGAACACCACGTCACCAGCTGCCGCTACCTCCCGGTCAGCGTGGACGCGATCAGCGCGCTGCGCCTCCCGTCGGCGCTGTCCATTCCGTACGGCCTGGATCAGCTCGAGCCAGGCCTGGCCAAGGCGCTGGGCTGAGGCAAGGAGATCGTCCCGATGCACCGTTGCGCGTTGATCCACGAGCCTGGCGCCACCTAGCGTGGCCTGCGTGACATCCCGGGGAAGTAGGTCGCGGTTGCTCCGGGAGGCGATCGCCGGGAAGCGGTGGGTGTTGATGGGGGCCGTGCTGCTGCTCGCCGGCTGGCAGGCCGCTGAGGCGCTGGTTCCGGTGCTGGTGGGTGTGATCATCGACCGGGCCATCGCGACCGGCGACGCCGTAGCGCTGGCCGGGTGGCTGGCCGTCCTTGCTGTGTTGTTCACCGCGCTGACGATGGGTTTCCGGTTCGGTGCCCGGCTGACGGCACGGGCCAGCGAGTACGCCGGGTTGGATCTGCGGCTGACCGTGACCGGTCGCATCCTCGATCCCCGCGGCGGGACCGGAGCGGGGCGGCTGCCCGGAGAGTTGCTGAGCATCGCCACCGCCGACGTGTCCCGGGTCGCGCTGATCAACCGCACGGTGGCCGAGGCCGTCGTCGCGGCGTCCGGGCTGACAGTCGCGGCGGTGGTCCTGCTGAGCGCCTCCGTCCAACTGGGCCTGGTCGTACTGATCGGCCTGCCTCCGGTGCTCCTCGCGCTGAACCTGCTGACCAGGCCACTAGAGCGGCGCAGCACCGCCGAGCAGGAGCAGGCTGCCCGCGCGACGGCGGTGGCCAGCGACCTGATCGGCGGGCTGCGGGTAATCAAGGGGCTGCGGGCGGAGCAGGCCGCGACAGCACGGTACCGGGAAGCGAGCCGCGCATCGCTGGCCGCGCGGCTTCGCGCGAC
>JBOHFU010000901.1:0-1711 GCA_050699675.1 Pseudonocardiaceae bacterium | reverse complement strand
CTGATCAGCCGCTGGCATTCCAGGATATGCAGCCGCCCGGCCCGCGCCGGGTCGATGGTGTCCGCCGTCTCCCCGGACGCGTACTGGTAGCCCGATCGACCTCGGATCCGCTGGTCCCCACCCGAGCAGAAGGCCCAGCCGCCGTCCCGTGGCGAGGGCCCATTGCCGGTCAGCAGCACGCATCCCACGTCGGGGCTCATCCGGGCGTGATCCAACGCCTGGTACAGCTCATCCACAGTGGACGGGCGGAAGGCGTTGCGCACCTCCGGCCGGTCGAAGGCGATCCGGACCGTCCCATGTGCCACCGCGCGGTGATAGGTGATGTCGGCGAAGTCGAAGCCCTCGACACCGCGCCAGGCGGAGGGATCGAACAGCTCGGAGACCATGCGGCACGCTAGCGCGTGATCGTGAGTGGCGTTCAGGGCTGGAACACTGTTATGCACTCACGACCCTGAGTTGGGGGGTGTGGTCTGCGATGGATCGTGGGCAGCCGTTGGAGCGCGAGGTGGTCCTGGCCGCGATCGCTGGTCTTCTGGATGGGGCGCGGGCCGGGCGCGGTGGGGTGTTGTTTGTGGTGGGGGAGGCGGGTCTGGGTAAGACGACCTGCCTTGATCAGGCCGCGGTGCTGGCGGACCCAGAGGTGCAGGTGGGGTTGGGTCGCGGTGATGTGATGGAGGTGTCGCTGCCGTTTGGCGTATTTACCGCGGCGCTGGGTGCCCTGGGGTACCACGATCTGCTCACGGTGCTGGCCTCGGGAGCGGGGTTGGGGGATGTGCGGGCGGCCCGCTTTTACGCGGTGTTGCGCTGGCTGGAGGACACCAGCGGACCGGTGCTGTTGGCCTTGGATGACCTGCACTGGGCTGATCCGGACTCACTGGCCCTGCTGTCGTTTCTGTGCCGTCGATTGGCGAGGTTGCCGGTGGCGGTGCTGGGCACCATGAGGCCGTGGCCGCAGGGTGCGCATGAGCTGTCCAGTGCGCTGGTCTATGACGGCTATGCCAGCGTGCTGGGCCCGGTTTCGCCCTGCCGTGGCCACGGAGGTGGCCGGTCTAGGAGAGTTGCAGGCCGAGGCGGCGCTGGAAGCGTTGTGCGGTAGTGGGCTGGTGCGCGGAAACACGGCCACGACAGCCGGGTTCGTGCATCCGTCGTTGTGCCAGAGCCTCTACCACGATGCGGCAGCCCCGGTCCGGGCCCGGCTGCACGCGCGGGCCTTCACTGTGTTGTGTGCTCACGGGTTGGAGGCCGAGGCCGTCGAGCACGCGGCTCGGCCAGCTGGCCCAGCGCCCACTCGCAGGTCACGGCCGTCGACTGTGATGTGAATCACCTCAACGGATGTATCACCAGCTCGGCGACGCGCTCTGTTCAAGTACCAGGCCAGCATTGGCTGGGCTACGGCCTGACAGCTACACAGCTGCACAGGGGGAGGGATAAGAACGTGCACTGCGTTCCGGGGCAACTATAACCTTGCATTGAGAACCGCCGTGACTGGCGACGGCGATTTCTCAAACGCTAGGGATATCACTGATGCTCAGCTCCACCTGTGACCGTCTACCCTGACGTTCACCCTGCAATCGCTGCGCGTGAGTCCGCGGTCGGCGGTGCGCGTCTTTGCTGGGCGGCTGAGTAAATTCGGTTGACCGTTCGTGGTGTCGGGTGGCTACATGGTTTTGGTCGGTGCTGCGGTTGGCCACCTGCTAGCGAGAAGGCGGGG
>JBOHFU010000900.1:0-1715 GCA_050699675.1 Pseudonocardiaceae bacterium | reverse complement strand
GTCCATCGATCGAGCAGATCGCGGACTTCTTCGCTCCCGAGCCCCCCATCCAGTTCCGCAACAGTGACGGCGACGACCTGTACGACTGCAGCGTCACCTACCAGGTGCCCCGCGCGCAGCCCACCTTTGACCACCTCATCCAGCGGCTGACCCAGACCGGCGACGAGCTGGTCGGCTGGCACCGGCCCTTGCCCGACGGCCGGGTGCTGAGCCTCGGGCAGATCCAGCGTGCCGGCGAGGACTTCACCGTCACCGCGAACTCGCCGGCACGGCTGGCCGAACTCGAGGCTCACCTGCGCGACGTCGCCCCGGACGCCGTCGAGCGTGACCGGCACGCCGAACGCCTCAGCCAGGACCCCGACGGTCGGGAAGCCCGAACCGCCATCCTGGAGAACTACGTTCTCAACGCAGAGTCCGCTGCCGACGTGGGCGAGTCTGCCGACCGCATGAGCCGCGACGCCGAAACAAGCTGGCTCGACACTCCCGGCGTGATCGGTGACCTGAGCCCGCGCGAAGCCGCCGCATCCAGCGATCGCACCATCCACGCCGAACTGCGCAGCACAATCGACGACGTCGAAGCCACCCTGCTGCAAGCCCAGCGCGCCGGGCGACCAACCGCGGGCCTAATGAGCGCACCCCGGCTCCGCGACGCGCTGGCCCTGGAAGATCACACCTCGTAGCTATCGGTAGGCCGTGAGGAGTTCTCATGACCGCACAGCCTGGCCAAGCCAGCCTATTCGACAGCGGTGATGCTCAGGCTGTTACCGAGCGGCGCACTAGCGCATGTGATCCCTCGGCGAAAGGAGGACGGGTTGCGGCGCTACGTGGACTACCTGACGCCAGTTAGTAAGGTCCACCCGGCTTTCTGACGACCCTCCAGCGCCCGCGCGGGCGAACCACAGCACGCGAAGGGTGTTAGGCACGGCGTGCCATAGGTGCCACCCGACGGCAGTCGCGGCTCGCTTGCCGACATCGCGCACCTTGCCGGTTAAACTCTGCGCGGTCCTTCATCCAAGGCGCCAGGATCGGCTTCTGCTCGCCACCCTCGGGTGCGGCTGGCCCCGCCAGCAGGATCCCCGTGCTGGGCATTATCAGCGGTTTCTCCGGGGCGCTGTCCACGACGACCTCCCCGTCGACGCCGTCGGCGTAGGGGCTGGTTGATGGTCATCGCTTTTCAGCTTCGTCGTCTTCGTCGCGGGCCAGGCCGAGCCGGTCTGCGGACCCGGTCACCACTCGGTCCGTGGCAGCAGCCCGAGCGACCCGGCGGCCGGTCCGGGGCGAGCTGGTGTGAGGTCTGGTGGCGCTGGCTGCTCCTCAGTTGAGTCGTACCCATGTTCTTTCACCAATTCTTCCCGCACGTCATCCAAACTTTGGCTGCGTCTTGTGGTCCTCCAGCAACCGCCGCCACACCGCATCCAAGGGTTGCCTCATAGCGAAGTCGAGGCTGAGATACACCATGCACTGCGGCCGCCTACGCCAGAACCGCCACGTCCACCTCTTCCATCCGCAGTATTCGCACTGGCCCCGTTTGTTCACACGGTGCTGTCTGAGTAACATGACCACGCCCGTAAGTAGCCGCACTACCTGCTCTTCGAGTTCCGCCGACGCTACCTGCTCTTTGCTTCGGAGCTGGTCGGCTAGCTTCTCAAGGTACTCTAAAACTAGCCGATGCCGTGTTTCCCAAACGTTACTCACGGCTCCCAGTACGGCTCTAC
>JBOHFU010000899.1:0-1715 GCA_050699675.1 Pseudonocardiaceae bacterium | reverse complement strand
GTCTGGGACCGCAGGCCCGGCCGGCCCGCCGCGAGCACGGCCACCGAGCCCGGCGAACTCCCGGAACCCAGGCGGGAAGCCGACTGCCCCGCGTAAAGTCAATACGCACGAGCACTATCGGGGAGGGCGGGGGACCGATGCGCTCTAGACGTCCCGAACTCGACAGCAGAGCTGTCGGTGGCCGGCCCAACAACGCTGATGTCGAGTTCGGGGGATCGGGAGCGGTTCCCCGATGCGGGTGATCTCGTGCGGGTGATCTCGTGCGGGTGATCCGCTGTGACGGGGCGCCGGAGGCGGTGTGGGAGCTGGACGCGGCGCTGCACGCCGTGCGCAACGGCGGCGAGGCAGTGGCCCCGCTGGGTTCCGAGCAGCCGCCACCGCCGCGGGATCCGGGTCCCGGCCAGGTGGTGGTGACCACCTCGGGCTCCACCGGGCAGCCCAAGTGGGTGCAGCTCAGTGCCGCCGCGCTGGCCGCCTCGGCCGCAGCCGCCCATGCCCGGCTCGGTGGTCCTGGCCGGTGGCTGCTGGCGCTGCCCGGCCAGCACGTCGCCGGGCTGCAGGTGCTGATCCGGGCGGCGCTGGCCGGCTCCCGGCCCGCAGTGCTCGACATGCGCGGCGGGTTCGATCCGGCCGCATTCGCCGCCGCCGCACGGCAACTCGCCCGGCAAGCCGGGGGACGGTGTTACACCGCGCTGGTGCCCACCCAGCTCGCGCGGCTGCTCGAGACCGACCCCGAGTCCCTCACCGGCTTCGACGCGGTGTTGCTCGGCGGTGCCGCCGCACCTGACCGGCTGCTGCGACAGGCCCGGACGGCGGGAGTACGCGTGGTCACCACCTACGGCATGACCGAGACCGCGGGTGGCTGCGTCTACGACGGGTGGCCGCTGGACGGGACCCGGGTCCGGGTGGATGGCGAGGGGAACATCGAGCTGGCCGGTCCGATGCTGGCTACCGGGTACCTCGACGCCCCCGAGGAGACCGCGGCAACGTTCCGCGACGGGTGGTTCCGGACCTGCGATCTCGGACGGCTCGATGCGCAAGGCCGGCTGCAGGTGCTCGACCGAGCTGACGACGTGGTCGTCACCGGTGGGCTCAACGTGGCCCCAGCCGACGTGGAGGCCGTGCTCACCGGCCTGCCTGGGGTGGCCGCAGCCTGCGTGGTGGGCCTGCCCGACCCGGAGTGGGGCGAACAGGTCACCGCCGTGGTGGTACCCGCCGACCCTGGGCGACCGCCGGATCCCGCCGCGTTGCGCGCCGCCGCCCGGCGCCTGCTGACCGGGGCGCAGGCCCCCAAGGAGATCGTCCTGTTCGACGCGCTACCCCTGTGCGGCGTGGGCAAACCCGACCGCGGCGCCGTCCGGGCCATGCTCACCGCGCGGGCTCGCTGACCGCCCACACTGACCCGCCGCATAAACACGTTCGGTGCAGGTTCACCCACTCTGGGTATGGACGGCGACGCATACTGCGGGTTCTCTGGATACCAATTGCCCCATCAATCACACCAGTCACAGTCACACCAAATCACAGCGGAAACACCTGTCCCCGACGCTCAGGAGCATCCGTGAGACCGCTGGCTCGCCGCAACCGCCGCAACCGCCGGATCCGCATCACAACTCTGATCGTCGCAGTGGCGGCGATCGTGCTCGCGGCGTTCGTCGCGGCGGGCTTCCCGGCCGGCGCGCAGGCCGGCGCACCGGACGGAACAGCACCGGACG
>JBOHFU010000898.1:0-1718 GCA_050699675.1 Pseudonocardiaceae bacterium | reverse complement strand
CACCTCCTCTTCGATACGCACCTGCAGGCGCAGGTAGCCGAGATAACCGACCACCGTCATATCCAACACCGCATGCAGCCACCACAGCAGGCTCGACGTCGTCAGCGCCAGCACCAGTGTGGCGACCGCTCCGACCGCCAGTCCGAGCACCACCCGCTGCCGGAACACGTATTTCGCTCGGGCCACCTGTGCGGCGACCTCTGGGTCATAGCCACCGCGGCCCGGTCTGTACCGGCGCTCGTACGAGGCGGGCTCCCGCTCCGCGATTCGTTCGCCGATCATGGGCACCTCCACATCGTGCATCAGCATCGCGCGGGGAAGGTCCGGCCGACGCAACACCCGAGAAGCCAGCGCAGCCTCCGCCGTACGCACTACCTCCTGCCGTCGCTTCGCGATCATCGGGACAAGGACAACGAGCCATGCCACCGCCAGCGCCGCGAAGATCAGCGAGCTGGGCACTCCTAGCCCCCTACCCCAGTCGGTCATCACGAGCGGCCTGCACTACCGAGGGTCACGGTAGCTACCGCAGACACCCGGATCTCGGAGGCGCGCCGGGTGATGATCGCGGACAACCAGAGCGCGACACACCGTGCATCAGGCGCGGACACGCCGGGGTTTTGGGGGTTTTGGGGTTCGGTTCAGGGGTGGTGGGCGTGGCCTGCGCGGATCAGGCGCGACACCAGCCCGGCGCCGACCTCCTCGGCGGTCAATGCCAGCAGCTGATGGTCCCGCCAGTCGCCGTCCACCTCCAGGTAACGCCGGAGCAGCCCCTCGTCGCGGAACCCGAGCTTGGCGAGCACCCGCAAACTGGCCGCGTTCTCCGGGCGCACGGTGGCCTCGACCCGGTGCAGCCCGACGGGTCCGAACGCGTGGTCCACCGCCAACGCCACCGCCCCGGTCGCGATACCACCCCCGGCCGCAGCCGACTCCACCCAGTAACCGACCCAGGCCGAACGCAACGAGCCCCGCACCACGTTGCCCAGGGTTAGCTGCCCGACGAGCTGGCCGTCCAGCGTGATGGCGAACGGCAGGGCCTGCCCGCGCCGGGCCGTCGCGCGTTGCCCGCTGCAGATCACCGGCCAGGCCATGGTGGTGGAGCGCTCCGCCCAGGCGCCCTCCGCTTCGGGCTCCCATGGGCGCAGGTAGGCCTCGTCACGCAGCCGCAACCGGCTCCATGCCGAGCCATCGCGCAGGCGCACCGGGCGCAGCGCGACCTGCCCCGCAGCTACCCGCATCGGGCCGAGCCGAGCGGGCCAACCGGGATGGCGGCCCGCAGGCCGGTCAGCGAACCCGAATACGGACACGTCAGCCTCGCTGGGCCAGGAAACTCACCACCACCTCCTCGCCCACCGACACCTCAGTGGTGTCGGCGTCGACGAGGATCAAGCAGTTCGCCTCGGCCAGCGAAGTCAACAGATGGGCACCAGCGGTACCGAGGGGTTGCACCAGGTACTCGCCGGTGTCGGGATCGCGCAGCAGCTGGCCGCGCAGGAACCCGCGGCGACCTGCAACCGACGTCACCGGCGACAACAGCTGGGCAGTGATAGTGCGGCGATGGGGATTGCGCTTGCCCAACGCCAGCCGGATCAGTGGCCGCACCAGCACCTCGAAGACCACCAGCGCGCTGATCGGATTGCTCGGCAGCAAGAAGGTAGGCACCGAGTCAGGGCCGAGCCGGCCGAAGCCCTGCACCGAACCGGGGTGCATGGCCACCCGCC
>JBOHFU010000897.1:0-1719 GCA_050699675.1 Pseudonocardiaceae bacterium | reverse complement strand
GGCCGGTCTCCCGCCCAGCCGGGCCACCGCCCACCAACCCAAGACTCGAGGGTCGAGATGCCCGGAACATGCAACGCCGCATGCGCGATCGCGGGCGGTGATGTTCGTGGCTGACCAGCTGGACACGATCCCGGTCACCTGCTGTCTCACTCACGACACCCCCTGCGACCACTTGCGCCGTGGCAGGGTGCTCGCCGCGTGCGGGACGGTCGAGCAGTGAACGAGGACGACCGCGACCTCCTGATGCTGCTCGGCAGCGTCGGTATCCGCGTTGGTGAGATCGTCACCGGTCTGTTCGAAGACAACCTGAGTCATCACGAACAAATTGCCTTTGGGCAGCAACTTGTGGACCTCGCCGAAGGCTTCCGTCAGCGGGCGTTGAGCACTCCCATCGTTATTGATGGAGATGCCACATGAGCAGCCGGGGTAGAGCCGCACCTTGTACACCAGTAGTCGGCTGGGTATTCCTCGACCGTCACCGCCACGACGGATACACCATCCGGTGGCGGCGGGGTGATCGTGTGGCTTACGTGCTGGCTGGCAAGCAGGTAGGTGACTACGGAATGAGTGAGGTGCTGGACACCATCCCGGTATCGCCTTCTGGGTGGACTGACCTGACTGAGATGCGGCTGCTCGGCCAACGGTGGCTCCGCGCCAGAAGTGCATGAACAACCGTGAGCGTCTGGGAGACCCAGCACCGGTTGTGGGCTGAACGGCTGAAACGCCTGCTTGACCATGAAGATCAGGAGATTGCGCGTCTTGCCACGGTGGGCTGGGTGCTGCTGGCCCAGCACCGGGTCAACGCGCGGGGCCAATGTCGGTCCTGCTGTCGGTCAAGGACAGTCTGGTGGCCGAAGCGACACCGTACCTGCACGGTGTACTCGGCGTTCATGATGGGGATGAACCAGCCGTTTCATATTGCGCGGGGATGGGTCGAGGATTGGTAGAGCGATATGTCGGGGGGCAGCTCTTCCATCCCAGCGGGCAGGCCCACCTGCCCACCGTGGTGAGGTGCTGCTGACGGGGACCGTCTCATGTGCCGCCTCCTGCGCCGGAGCGACCGGCCGACGGCGGGCGGCGGAGCTGGGGATGCATGTGTTGGCCGGGTGAGCGGGCGGGCAGGCTCGTGTGCTCAGGGTGCAGAGCGGTCCAGAGCCGCTGCTGGCAGCTTTGGCAGGGTCGGCCCATGCTCGGATCGAGCGCCTCGAACTGCGCGCCCGGAATCGGCTGGCCGCATATTGCGGTCCACACCGTTGGCAGCGAGTCATCGGCGGTCAGCAGGAAGGTGTGCGTGTCGGGATCGGGCCAGGGCTCACCGGTCGGGGGTCGGGCGCAGCCCCATACCATCACCGGGCCAGGCCCTGCCTGCGGGTTGACCCGCCAGGTAGCTCGGATATCCGGGCAGTACTGGCTGAGATGGCGCGCCGCCTGCGCCGCCACGCGGGCACTCACCACGGGAACAACCAGCCCGCCGCCAGGGGCGTCCGCAACGATGACGAACGGCGCGAGCTGCTCGCGGTTGAGCATGAGTGGATGGGTTCCTGAGGTCCGGGGGGTGGGGTGGGAGTGGGAGGCGGCGGGATCGAAGGCCGTCAGGGGGTCGTCCAAGAGCTGGATGCGATGGTGGGTCGATCGCGCATGCGGCGTTGCATGTTCCGGGCATCTCGACCCTCGAGTCTTGGGTTGGTGGGCGGTGGCCCGGCTGGGCGGGAGACCGGC
>JBOHFU010000896.1:0-1722 GCA_050699675.1 Pseudonocardiaceae bacterium | reverse complement strand
ACGACTCGTCGGCCCACTGCAGGTCGTCGAGCACGATGAGCGTCGGGCTACGTCGAGCCAGCCGTTCCAGGAATCGGGCGATGGCGTCGAACAGCCGCAGCCGCGCCGCGTCAGCGTCGGGTGGCCCTTCCACTGGTCCGAGGTCGGTGGATTCGGCTCGCTCGTCGACCAGTTCCGGAAGGAGCCGGGCCAGTTCGGCGGTATCGGTCCGGGTCAGGGCGTCGGCGTCGGTCGGGCCCAGTGCCGTGAGCAGTCCGCGCAAGGCCGCGCTCCAGGGCCAAAACGCCGGGGTGCGCACGGCGTCGGCGCAGGTACCCCAGCCGACCAGCAGACCGCTGCGAGTGGTCGCGGCGCCGATCAGAGTCGTCTTACCTATGCCCGCCTCACCGCTCACCAGCACGAGACGCGCGCGGCCCCCCGACGCTTCCTCGACCGTGGCGAGCAGCCGGGATAATGCGCGGGCGCGGCCCACGAAGGCCATGGATGGATTGTGCACCGCGTTGGGGCCGCTCGACAGGACCGAGCGCAACTGCTTGCCGCGTCCTGGCGGCCGCGGACCGTGTTCTAGCGCCACATAGGCCAGTACCGTCCCGCCGATCCTGCAGGAGCACACCATGACAGTCATGTTCGATCCGGTCCGCTACAAGGACACCACCCGTGCCCAGTGGGAGGAGGCAGCCGCCGCGTGGCACGCCTGGGGGGCGACTCTGGAGGACTGGCTCGGGGAGGCGACGACGTTGATGCTGGATGCGGCCGGGATCCACACCGGGAGCACCGTGCTCGACGTCGCTGCCGGTGCCGGTGGGCAGTCGCTGGCCGCAGCCCGCCGGGTCGGTCCCTCCGGCGAGGTGCTGGCCACCGACATCTCGCCGGCGATCCTGGAGTACACCGCAGCCGCAGCCGCCAGCGCCGGGCTCACCACCGTACATACCCGGGAGCTCGACGGCGAGCAGCTCGACGTCGACCCGGCCATGTTCGACGCGGTGATCTCGCGCGTCGGCCTGATCTACTTTCCCGATCAGGCGCGCGCGCTGGCCGGCATGTACCGCGCGCTGCGGCCCGGCGGCCACATCTCGGCCATCGTCTATTCGACAGCGGATCGCAACGGCTTCTTCTCGATCCCAGTGTCGATCATCCGTCGGCGGGCTCAGCTGGCGCCGCCCGCGCCCGGCCAACCCGGACCGTTCAGCCTCGGCGGTCCCGGCGTGCTGGAGGATCTCTTCCGCCAGGGCGGTTTCCGTAAGGTCGGCTCGCAGGTGGTGCCCGCCCCGCTGCGGATGCCGCACGCCGCGGACTGCGTCCGCTTCGAGCGGGAGTCCTTCGGAGCGTTGCACCAGATGCTGGGCAGCCTTACGCCCGCCCAACGTGACGAAGCCTGGCAGGAGATCCACACCGAGTTGGCGCGCTTCGAGGGGCCCGACGGCTTCGAGGGCCCCTGCGAGCTGATCGTGGCCTGGGGTGTGAAGTGACCCGTCAAGCGCCACCACTGCGCTGCTACTGACTGTGTGACGAAATGGAGGAATCCAGATCTGTGAGAAATGCGGTGAGTGCGCGGTAGTACGGCGCGACCGTGGTGGTGTCGACGTACTCGTGCGGGCCGTGCTGGCCATCTCCGCCGATACCGAAAATGACAGCATCAATGTCTCGTTGGGAGAAGAAGCGCGAGTCCGCGGCACCATGCTTGCGTAGGATATCGGCTCGATACCCTTGATCCCGGGCAGC
>JBOHFU010000895.1:0-1722 GCA_050699675.1 Pseudonocardiaceae bacterium | reverse complement strand
TTCCCGGTCGCCGAGGGTCACCCACCACATCCGGTCGGTGCCCGACCGGGGCGAGGAGCTGATCCGTGACACGCATCACTGTCATGGTCGACGACGTCTCCTACGTCGACGATGTAGAACCACGAACACTCCTGGTGCACTACCTGCGGGAAAGGCTGGGAAAGACCGGAACCGTCATCGGCTGTGACACCAGCAACTGCGGCGCGTGCACTGTGCACCTCGACGGCCGCAGCGTGAAGTCCTGCTCGGTCTTCGCGGTCCAAGTCGACGGCAGTGAGATCACGACGATCGAAGGTCTGGCCCGCGATGGGCAGCTGCACCCCATGCAACAGGCATTCCACGACAACCACGCCCTGCAGTGCGGTTTCTGCACCCCCGGCATGATCATGCAGGCGATCGACCTGCTCGGCGATGATCCCGATCCGGACGAGCAGGCCGTGCGGGAGGGGCTGGAGGGCAACCTCTGCCGCTGTACCGGTTACCAGAACATCGTGCGTGCCGTGCTCGACGCCGCGCAGAAGATGCAGCCCGCCGCGGCCTCGCCGCGCGACGTATCCGCGCCGCAGACCAGCGCTGTCGCCCCCCACACCATCGTCACAGGGGGTAGCTGATGACCGCCACCGCGCAGCCGGCGACCGCTGAGTTCGGCCGGGCCCGCAAACGCAAGGAGGACGCCCGGCTGATCACCGGGCGGACCCGTTGGACGGACAACATCACGCTGCCCGGGATGCTGCACCTCGCCGTGGTGCGCAGCCCGCTGGCCCATGCCAAGATCACCAGAATCAACACCGACGCGGCCAAGCAGCTACCCGGTGTGCACGGCGTGTTCACCGCCACCGATCTCGGCGCCGAGGGAATCGGCCTGCCCTGCGCGTGGCCGATCACCCCGGATATGAAGGCACCGCAGGCCCCACCGCTGGCGTCTGACACCGTGCACTTCGCCGGCGAGGGGGTCGCGATTGTGGTGGCCCGCGATGCCGCGTCTGCCAGGGACGCCGCCGATGCCGTCGAGGTCGACTACGACGCGCGCGAGCCGGTGCTCGACATGGAGGCCGCGTTAGCCGACGGTGCCACCCTGGTGCATTCCGAGCTGGGCACCAACCGCAACGCACTGTGGGTGTTCGACTCAGCTGCGGCCGGCAGCGGCGGCGACGTCGAGGGCGCCATCCGCGACGCTGATGTCGTGGTCACCCGGCGGTTCCGCCAGCAACGGCTGATCCCGGCGTTCATGGAGCCTCGTAGCGTGGTGGTGGACCCGACCGGTGAGCAGATCACGATGTGGTCGGCCACTCAGGTACCGCATATCCTGCGGGTGATGATCGCGCTGACCCTGGGCGTCCCGGAGCAGAAGGTTCGGGTCATCGCCCCCGACGTCGGCGGCGGGTTCGGCGGCAAGCTGCAGGTGACCCCCGAGGAGATCATCACGTTCATGGTTGCCCGCAGGTTGGGCAAGCCGGTGAAGTGGACCGAGTCCCGCTCGGAGTCGCTGGTCTCGGCACATCACGGCCGCGACCAGATCCAGGACATCACGATAGCCGCCCGCCGCGACGGCACCGTCACCGGCTTGAAGGTCGAACTGCTCGCCGATATGGGCGCCTACCTGCGCCTGGTCAGCCCGGGCATACCGATGCTCGGCGCCTTCATGTACAACTCCATCTACAAGATCCCCGCCTACCACTTCGCCTGCACGAACGTATTTACCAGCAAGACCCCCACCGACGC
>JBOHFU010000894.1:0-1725 GCA_050699675.1 Pseudonocardiaceae bacterium | reverse complement strand
AGGTAACCCTCGATCCACGGGTCGAGGTCCTCGGCCGGCAGAATCACTTCGCTCTCCTTTGCGTGTTGGAACCGGCCGGGTCGCAGGAGGGAGCTGCACGGGGGAATTAGCTCGACCTCGGCGACCCGGCCGGATCTCAGGGCAGCGACCCGGCCGCTACCACATTCCGCAGGCGCTGGTCCAGCATCGTGTGCCGCGCGTCCCCGGCCCGCGTGGTACGTACCTGCGCTGGTCCGCGCTGATCCTCGGCGGTGAGCTTGCCCGCATGCTCCAACCTGCGCAGGGCAGCGGCCATCAGCGAGGCGGAGGGCAACGCCACCTGGCAGAGGTCGTACCGGTCGCCGTGTTTGGTGACGTCACCCGACCGCACCGCAAGCAGTGCCCGCCAGTCGTGGTGCTCCTGCGGGGCAAGGTCGCAATTCAGGCAAATCCGGTGGTCGGGTGGGTCGGCCAGCCGGCGGGACGCCGTGAAACTGAGCCCGCACGCAGTACTGACCCGGCCCCGGCTCACCGTGCCTCGGTGGGCGTGGTCGTCGTCGGGGGCCTGGTACCAAATCATCGCGCAGCACCTTGGTCTTTAGGGACCGGCCGGCCGCCGGTGAACCGGGGGGCAGATTCATCCGGGGGCCGGCCGGGGTTCCGGGGAGGAAACGTCAAGTTCGCAAGCGGATCGCCGGCTCCAGCCCGAAGACAGGCGGGGCCGAACTCGGGCGGTGGCACCGCGGCCAACTGCTGGAGCGCGCATTCCTCGCACCACGGCCCGAAGAACATCTCCCATAGGGTGGTCTCCATCGACAGCAGACGGCCGCACGCAGCTCTGAACACCCCAAAATGCTCGGCCGTCGGGTCAACGGCGTGCCAGCGCCGGTCGAGCGCAACCAGACCCCACCTCATGACGCCGCCACCCTGGATCTCTGACTCGGGACCGAGACGGACTGCCACAGGCACGGCTCGCAGCGGAAACGTCCAGGCTCGGTGAGACTTGCGGGAATCACGTCCGCCCCGCACAGCGCGATGTAACGGCCCTTGCCACGAAGGCCCGCCGCGGCAGCATCAGGTGTCACGAGGTGCATCACGAGGGAGCGAATGTCCACCATGTCGACGAGGCAACGACGCCGCGGGGTGAGCCGGTGTCGACGTCTCAGGAGTCTGTGTTTTGCCTTTGCCATGTCCAAGTCCAGCGCTTTCCAAGGGGGCGGCCCGGCCCGGCCGCGGGGAGCGTGGTGGGGCTCAACCGGCGGCCGGGCCGCGGTTCTCGGGGCTTGACCGGATTTCCCTCCGCCTCTTCCTGCCATCTGTGGCCGTTCCCACAGTCTTGGAAGACCGGACCAGCGACGGGGTTCCTACCTCCCGGGCGTCCATGCGTCGCCGGTCCGGCCGGCTCAGGGAGCAACGACCGCAGCCACCTGACCTTCATGTGATCAACTCCTCATCCTGGTCAAGTGGTCTCATGGTGGAGCACTCGCGCGACCGCGAAGGCCAGCAGCCGGCGTAGCTCTTCGGTGGCGGTCCAGGTCAGGGTCGCGGTCTCTCCGGGCGGGGTGCGCAGCGAGACGCGGCGGTCGGCCACACCGACGACCACCAGCCGGGATCGGCCCACCACGTCCTCGCATTCGACCGACCACTCGGTGCCCTCAGTCACGCCAGCCCTCCGGAGTACCGTGCGGACCATCGGGAACGCGGTCCTAGATTTTCGGTCGCGACCAATATGGCATGGTCGCGACC
>JBOHFU010000893.1:0-1728 GCA_050699675.1 Pseudonocardiaceae bacterium | reverse complement strand
CTCCCGCGCCGCCCGCTCCGCTTGGGCGCTGCGCCGCAGCCCCTCCGCCCGGCCAGCCAGCGCTCGGGCGCGCTCCTCGGCGGTGCGCAGCGCCAGCCGGGCCTCGACCTCCTCGCTGCGCGCGGTGGCCAGCGCGGCCGCGGCCTCGTCGCGTTCCGCGGTGTCCGGTTCGGAGTCCGCGGGCTCGTCCTGGGCCAGCCGCAATCGCTCCTCCAGCTCGGCCAGGCTGGTCAGCGCACCGGCCCGGCGCTGCTCCCCCTCGTCGCGCTGGCGGTGTAGCCGGTCGGCTTCGGCGGAGGCGGAACGGGCCGCCTGGCCGAGCCGGGCGAGCTGTTCGGCCACCGCGGCCAGCTGCGCGTCCCACTTATGCCGGGTGGCCAGCGTGTTGTCGACGTCCTCGGCGCGGGCGGCCTCTTCGGCGCGGGCGCCGTCGAGCTCGGCGGCCAGCCGTTGCACATGGGTTTCCGACTCGGCCAGCCTGATCTGACCGTCGTCAACAGCGGCCTGCACCTCGATGACGCTCTGGCTGCGGCCCGATCCGCCCTGCGCCCAGTCGGTGCCGAGCACATCGCCGTCGACGGTCACCGCGCGCGCCGTGGGTGCTGCGGCGACCAGCGCCCGGGCGGCGACCAGGTCATCGACCACCGCGGTGCGCTCCAGCAGCCGGTACAGCGCAGGGCGGAGCACTTCCGGGACCTGCACCAGATCCACCGCCCAGCGCGCACCGGCCGGGAGCTGCGGCCAGGTCGAGCGGTCCTCGGTGGCCGGCGCACCGCCGACAAGCAGGCCGGCGCGGCCGGCATCCTGCTCGCGCAACATGGTGAGCGCCACGACGGCAACATTCAGGTCAGACACTGCCAGCGCATCTGCGGCGGAACCCAGCGCGGCCGCCACGGCGGCCTCCGCGCCGGGGTCCACGGTGAGCAGCGCGGCAACCGAGCCCTGCAGCCCCGGCAGCCCGGCAGCCAGTAGCGGCTGGGAACCGTCCTTGCGGGCCAGGCCGAGCGACAGGGCTTCCACCCGGGCCCGCCAGGAGGCCCGCTGCTGCTCAGCCTCCCGGTGGGCGGCGGTGAGCTCGACGGCTCGCTGCGCGGCGGTGGCATGCGCGGCCGCCGCCGCCTCGTGCCGCTCGTCGAGCTCCACCTTGCCGGCATGCAGGGTGTCGATCTCGTGCTGCAGCTCGTCGAATTCCCGCTGGGCGCACACCGCCCGCTCCCGGGCATCGGCCAGCGCGCTGGACAGCCGCTCGATCTCCTCAGCGGCGGCGCCCGAGGTGGAGCGCAGCGCCTCGACCTGGCCGGCGAGCCGGGCCAGCCCTTCTCGCCGATCGGCGACGGCCCGTACCGCGGCCAGGTGGGCCCGCTCGGCGTCGGCGACGGCCTGCTCCAGCTCAGCGCGCCGCTCCAGCGCAGCGGACAGCGTCACCCTGGCTTCGTCCACCACCGCGTGCAGTTCGGCCTCCATGGCTTGCGCGGCCGCGGCCTCGCGCTCCAGCTCGTCGGGGTCCCGGCCGGGGCGGTGCGGCTCGGCGGGGGCGGACAGGTGCTTGGCTCGCTGCTGCGCCAACCGCACCGTGCCGCGCAGCCGCTCGGCCAGCGCCGAGAGCCGGTACCAGGTGTCCTGTGCCGCCGCGAGCCGTGGGGTGGTGGCGTCGAGCTGCTGCTCCAGGCCGGACTGCCGGGCGCGGGCCTCGTCCAGCGCGCCCTCCACCGCGGCGTGGCGGGCCCT
>JBOHFU010000892.1:0-1731 GCA_050699675.1 Pseudonocardiaceae bacterium | reverse complement strand
CGCGTACGTGCCCGTCACGTGCGCTTCTCATCCTCGTCGATCGCGGCCGCGCCGAGCAGCGTCAGACCGAGGTCGGACACGCGTCGCAGCAGACCCTGGAGCTCCGCCTGATCGCGGACGGGGCCGAGGAACACCGTGTTTCCTTCCTCACGCGTGAGCGTCATGCCCGCGAGGGCGGGGCCGAGCCGGTCGCTGAGCTCTCCTTCGACGATGAGTCGATACTCCCGATCCGCCATCAGCCAAGCATCGCCGCTGCAGCCAGCTTGGGCCTCGGCCAACAGCGGCGCCTCGTCGGCGCCTCTAGACCGAGCGCCCCAACGCCCGCTTACCTTCTGCCCTCTCGCCACGTGCCCGCGATCTTCGCACGAAGCACGTGGGGTTGAAAGCCGAGGTCTCGAGCCTGGGCGGTCTTCGGATGCCGGCTTCAGCTGGATGACTGCGTTCGCTCGACCAGCGGGTCGGTCGTCCGACCGGGGATCGCGCGTTGCCAATCACCACCCGAAGCCACCGACCCGTGCGCGAATACAAGTGCCGCGTACGCCGCGGCGCCACAGAGCGCCCGCAAACGGCCTACTTCAGCGATGATCGAGCCCTCTTGACTCGGAGGGGCTTGCCGGGCTGGGTCGGCTACATGTCGAGACCTCCGTCCGTTCGGATCTCGATCAGCGGGTGCGCGTCGCGATGTGCGGCAGGCTGGAGCTCCTGTCGCTTGACAAGCTCATCCGGTCGGCCAGGAACTCGTCCCAGGTCCGCCGGCCCACAGCCCGGTCCGGGGCGAGGTTGGCGCCGGCACGGAACGCGCGGGCGGCCTTGCCCGGGAGCCGCACCGGCACGATCAGCCGGTGCTTCCGACCGGCCCGCAGGTAGCCGCGGGCCAGCTCGGCCATCTCGTACACCCGCGGCCCGGCTAGGTCGGGCACCAGGCCGGCAGGCGTGCCGAGCGCAAGCTCCACCAGCCGGGCGGCCACCTCGTCGGCGTCGACCGGCTGGAACCGGACCCCGGCCGGGACCGGGATCACGGGCAGCCTCCCCATCTTCCGCACGGTCGTCAGGATCAGGTCGTGGAACTGCGTGGCACGGAGCGTCGTCCACGGCAGGCCGGAGTCCGCCACCACGCGCTCGGCGGCCAGCTTCGATGCGAAGTAGCCGAACATCGCGCGGTCGACGCCGCTGACGACCGGGATCCGGTCCGCGCCGACGACCGAGATGTACACGAAATGGCGAGTCCCGGCCTGTGACGCTGCCCGCACCAGGTGCCGGGCCTTGTCCTCGTCGCCCTTGGCGCTGCCCGCGAGGTGCAGGATGATCTCGGCCTCCTCCACGGCGGCTTCGATCCCCTCCCCCGTGGCGAGGTCGCCGGTCACGTACTCGATCCGCTCCTCGTCCTCGCGGCTGCGCCTGCTGAGCACCCGTACGTACCCGCCGGCGTCGCGCAGCCGCGGGACGACGAGGCGTCCGAGCGTGCCCGTGCCGCCGGTGACGAGAATGCGACTTGGGAGTCTCATGGTGTCCTCCTCGCTCTCGGAGATTTCCTGTCACGCCGGCGCTGTCTCGCCGGTCTAGTGGGTAGACCGATCCCGAGCGAGGAATGTGACGAGATGAGAGAGGTCTTTCGGTTGATCGCCCGCGGCCTTTCGAACGCAGAGATCGCGGAAGAGCTTTACATCAGCGAGACGACCGTCAAGACACACATCACGCACATCCTCCAGAAGCTCAACCTCCGCGACCGCG
>JBOHFU010000891.1:0-1731 GCA_050699675.1 Pseudonocardiaceae bacterium | reverse complement strand
CCATGGCCCACCACACCGGCAGCAGCAGAACCAGCCCGGCCTGCACGGCCGCCACGGCGCCTACCCGCCAGTTCCCCGCTGCCACGCCGACGCCCACCGCGACCGCCACCGTGGTCACCGCCGCGCCGGCGGCCACCGCCCAGCTGACCCGTCGCGAGCCGCGCAGTGTTGCGCTGTGCAGCACTTCGGTCAGCACCAGCACCACGGGCAGGCTGGGACCGCTCATCCCGTCACCGTGCCTACCAAGCACCCCGTCTCGCATTCAGCGGGCTGAGCGGGGCTATCCGACCCGCCGTAACCCCGCTCAGCCCGCTGAATGCGGCAGACTCGCGGGGACGTCGTGACGTGAAGGGAGAGCCGTGAACGTGGTGATTGCCCGGGTGCGGGTAGCGCTCCCGCTGCTCGGGGTGCTGGTGGTCCTCGTGGGGGTGTTCGCGGATGTGGGCTGGCTGGAGCTGGTCGGCTTCGTCGTGCTGGTCGTGGGGATGGCCTGCTACTTCGTACTCGGCCGGGTACGGGCGGCACCACGACGGGTTCGGCTGCCGGTCACCGGGCGGTGGATGGCGCTGAACAGCCCAGCAAACCGGGTACCCAGCCACGGACTGCACGCCTACGGCCAGACCTACGCACTGGACCTGGTGCACGAGCCACCGGACCGACCTCGCCCGTCCTTCGGCTCGGGGTTCGGTTTCCGGCCTCCTTCGGAGTTCCCCGCATTCGGCCAGCCAGTGCTGGCCCCGGCCGACGGGGTGGTGGTGCGGGCCCGCGACCGGTCCCGCGACCATCGCAGCCGTAACTCCTGGGCGGGGATCGTCTACCTGCTCATCGAGGGGACGGTGCGCGAGGTCCTCGGCCCCGGCCGGATCCTCGGCAACCACATCGTGCTCGACCTCGGCAACGGGGTGTATGCGGCGCTTGCGCACCTGCGACGCGGTTCCGCACGGTTCAAGGTCGGTGACCGGGTGCAGGCCGGCCAGCACATCGCCGACTGCGGCAACTCCGGCAACTCCACCGAGCCGCATCTGCACGTGCAGCTGATGGATCACCCTCGGGTGGCCGTCGCCGCCGGGTTGCCGGTCGAGTTCGAGAGTTACGAGGTCGAAGGCCGACGCCGGTGCGGCGTACCCCGCAACGGAGAGCCGTTCGTGGTTCCTTGAGGTCCGGCGAGACAGCTCTGGCGGCGTGACCCCACCTGCTCGCTACGTCACGCGGGGGTTAACATGCCGCCGCGAGCAGCGCCGCCCCGTCTACCTGAACAGCTCCGCACTCAGGCAGTAACAGCTTCCATCCGCTGGTCGATGGAGTCACCGAGTCGGCACTCAGACCAGTCGCTGAAGGGGAGTCCATGACCACGGGAACGAATATGAGCGACGACCTCAGTTGCTATAACTGCTCGCATCGCACTCGACCCGGTGACAGTTATTGTGAGCAGTGCGGATCTGCGCTGGGAGCGCAGCCCGCTCCATGGCATCCCGCGAAGGGCAATGGGCAGCCCACTGTCAGGCAAGGGCCGGTTGGCGCGACCCCGACACTCGACGGGACAACCCGTTATCTGTGTGCCGCTGCGCACCTCGACGAGGAGTTCTGCGATGAAGCGATCGCGGAGTTCCTCGTCGAGCCGGTGCGGGCGATTCCGCCGTCACCGGGTGTCGACTCCGCAGCTGTGCTCCGAGAGGCGGTCGCCGCGCAGACCAGGCGTCGTATCCGGGACGGCCTACTGCTGGCCCTGCT
>JBOHFU010000890.1:0-1736 GCA_050699675.1 Pseudonocardiaceae bacterium | reverse complement strand
CACGTTGCGGCCGAGCTCCAATACCATCGCGTCGTCGGCCGCCGAGGTGGTGGTTTCGGGTGCGGCGCTGGCGGGCTTGGGCCGGCGGAACTCCAGCTTGCCGTCGACGATCGCGATCCCGGCGCCGATATCGGCGGCCAGCTGCTTCAAAAACGCCCAGTCGGTGAGGTTGCCCTGGGAGATCTGCTGATGCACGGCGGTCGTCTCGTCGATATGACCGACGTCCAGCTTCGCGGTGCGGGCGACCTTGCGGACCACGTCGGACACTGTCGTCTGCTGGTAGCTCGCCACCCGGCGGCCGCGGGTCAGCCGGTGGGATTTGTCCAGCCCGCGCACGACGGTGAACGTGCCGGTGCCGTCGAACTCCTTCTCCAGCGCGGTGACCTCGCCGGCCAGCAGTGGTACCGGCGTGTTGTTCTCGTTGGACGCCACCGAGAGCGTGATCGGTGAGCCGATCTTGATGCCGGACTTGTCCAGCACGGCGTTGCCGGAATCGCGAAACCGCAGCGAAAACAGATCGGGCAGAACGCGACTGTCGTCCACGATGCCCTGGACCAGCAGCACCGCGATGTCAGCGGGCAGCGCGTCCTTGCCGACTGCGACGAGCAGCTGGTTGGTGAAGTCCTTGGCCGGCATCAGGTCGCTCCGTCAGCCGGGGAGATCTTCGGCCGCTGGGATGAGCAGGGACGAGCCGGCTCGTAGCCGCATCGGATCGTCGATGCGGTTGGTCGTGGCAATCGCCCGCCACATGGCCGGATCGCCGTACTCGCGCCAGGCGATGGACGCCAGGGTGTCCCCGGTCGAGACGGTGTGCACCCGGTGCGTGGACAGCGCGCCGGACGTCGGGTTCTGCCCCGGCAGCTCCTTGGAGATCTCCTCAAGGTTGACGGTCGCGGTACCCCGGATCGGCAGGCCATCCGCCGTGAACAGGGTGTACTTGACGCTGACGGAGGCGATGTAGCTGGTGAAGCTGGTCAGACTGCCCCAACGGAAGATCACCCACGGTGGATTGGGCCTTTTCTGGATGTGGCTGTCAGCGGTCGGCACGCAACAGGAGAACAGTTGCTCGACGGTCTTGACCACGGAGTCGTCGTGGGTGTCGCTGGCATCGAGGAACATCTCCAGCGCGAGCTTGCATGGCGCCGGTCCCTGGAACTCGGGTACCCCGCTGTTCTTGCTGCCTTTCTGTGCGTTCCGGTTCCACTTCGCGGTCTTGCTGATGGAGAGCTCTTTCGGGTTGAATTGGAACTTGATGCTGTCGATCACCGACCCGGCTTCCAAGCTCCCCGGTGTCGTCGGCGGATTGCGGAGCTCGAGAAGCGCATGCTCCAGCTTCGGCCGGCCGCCGCCGCCCGCCGTGGATCCGGCTTTGGTTGCGGTGAGTGCGACCGGTTGAGACATGTGCTGCTCCCTGGGTGTGGCTGCCGGATGGCTCAGGCTTTGAAGCCGTGGTGGGCGATCTCAATGGTTTCGGTGGCGACCTTCGGTGATTCGAGGTTCAGCGACGGTCCGGTCCAGCGCACCGGGACCACGTCGAGTAGTTCCCAGATGGCGACCACATCGCCGTCGCCGGTCAGGGCTCTGATCTCGCCGGTCTTCGTGCCCTCGGCGGTGCGCGCGCCGCTGCCCTGCACGGCCTGCGCGAACCACTTGGCGACGGTCTCGGTTTTCTTGGTCAACGGGCGGGAGAGCTTGATGTTCGGGTACTTGATCCTGGTCGGCAGCTGCCACACGAA
>JBOHFU010000889.1:0-1737 GCA_050699675.1 Pseudonocardiaceae bacterium | reverse complement strand
CAAGCCGCCAAGGTGCTGGGGCTGGCCCAGCAGATAGCTGACCGGTTGACCGGCGAGGCCAAGGCCGAAGCGGACGGGATGTTGAGCAAGGCCCGCGCCAAGTCCGAGCAGCTGCTCTGCGAGGCCAGGGCGAAGGCCGACGGCCTGGTCAACGAGGCCAGAACCCGGGCCGACACCATGCTCAATGACGCCCGTACCACAGCCGAGACTCTGGACCGGCAGTCCCGGGAGAAGGCTGCGTCGCTGGAGCGCGATGCGGCGCACAAGCACACTGAGATCCTCGGTGCGCTCAGCCAGGAGAAGAGCACCCTGGAAAAGAAGATCGACGAACTGCGCACGTTCGAGCGCGAGTACCGCACCCGCTTGACGGCCTACCTGGACTCGCAGCTCCGAGAGCTGGACAGGCGAGGGTCCGCCACCCCAGCCGGGCCGATGGGCAACCAGCAGGGCTTCGTCGTCTCCGAGGCCGGCGCGCCTGCCGAACCCGGAGCCCACCGTTCTGGCTCGAAGATAGGTACGGCTGGGGATGATGGTGCTGATTCGGCAAGATTTTCAGCCCGGAACGGATCGCCCGGCAGGGAGATCAGGGATGAACCGGGTATGAGCGAGATACGGTGGAAACCCGCCGTGTGAGCTCGTGGTGTTGGGGTTCGGTGAGTGATCGAGCCATGGACACCGGTCGAGGTAGGCGCGGTCAGCCCGGTAGCAGCGCGAAGCCTTCTTTCGCGGCCGCTGCTCGTAGGGTGCTGTCGAAAGCCGCCACCGTGCGGCAGTCCGGTACCGCCTCGGCGGCGGCTTTCGCGCTGGCCAGCTGAACCGCGTCGTAAGCTCGCAAGCTGTGCACACCGACCAGCCGGGCGGCGGCTTCCAGCACAGTTGCGGTTGCGGCCACCACGCCGAAGCGCGGCTGGTCCTCGGCAGACCCGTGATAGTCGGCCTCGAACGCGGCGACGAGGACCGCGGCGTCTGCGGGGTCGAGCTCGCCCATCCGGTGCTTGCGCCAGATCGCTGCCGGTACCTCCACCCTGGCCAATGCCGACACCACGAGACCGCCTTGCTCGCGGACCAGCTTGTGATCCGGCTCGTCGGCATAAAGCTTCACCAGGGCTGAGGAATCGGCGAAGACGATCACTCGCGGCCGTCGCGGACCAAATCCGCGAGAGGGTGACCTTGGCCGGCTCGACGCCGGGCGCTAGCCAGGTCGTCGCTGGCCGGTCTGGGTCGAGGCGGGCCGACTGGTGCCAGCAGGCCCGCAGCGGCCAGGCGCTCACGGACCCGGAGCGACTCGTCGTCAGTCAGCTCCGGGTCCGTGGCGGCGTCGAGCACGCGCGTGACGAACTCGTTAATGCTGCTGCCGCGCTGGTCGGCGGCGCGACGCACCCGCGCGACAAGTTCGTCCGGAGCACGCCATGTCACCTGCGCCATGCCTGCATGCTAGCAGGCGTGACGTCTTTCCATTCCCGTGTCACCGTGCGGCAGTCCCGGGTGACCTCCGTGGCGGCCCTCGTCCGCCGCTGCACCGGACGGCTCACATGATCAGCGGTCAACGCGGCGTCGGCCGTAGGCACCCGCGGCGAGCGCGATCCCGACGGCGGCCACCGCGACCTGCAGCACGATCTCGATCCAGTCGATGCCTGGGGTGACAGCCACCCCCAGGTACTGGGCGATAAGAGTGCCTAGAACCGCCCCGATGGCGCCGATCACGATCGTGAGCCAGATTGGGATGGCCTGTTTGCC
>JBOHFU010000888.1:0-1737 GCA_050699675.1 Pseudonocardiaceae bacterium | reverse complement strand
GACCGCCTGCACCCTCCCGTTACTTGCTGTCTTTGAATACGTGTATCTGGTTCCAATCTCCGCGCGGGTGAGTGCAGAGTGGTAGACCGCAAGCAGTTCCAGAATCCTGAAATCACCCTCATCGAAATACCGAGCCGAACAGCCCAGCTGCCGATACTCTTGACACGTGATGCTACGCATTGAAAGTCGGGCTGCCGCATCAAAGAGGCAAACGGATCGTCATCCCTGATCGATTCGAATCGCACCCCCCGCCCTTCCAACTCCAAGGTCCGCCGGAATATACGCGCTATGTCGACTAGCTCAAGAGATGATTCGAACTGTGTCATTTCAGGCTCTCCTGATATTTCTACAAGTGGATGACCATGCTGCTCGGTCAGGCAGTCTTGGGTACAGGCCGCCGCGCGGGCGAGGTTCAGCCATGGCTAACAATTATTCGGCTATACTGCCATGGCCTCATCGGGCTGCAGCAGTGGCTGGCTCGTCTAGCCTCCACGGAATGACCGTCGACACCAGCCGGGCGCCGAGCACGAGGGCCTCCGGATTCTGCCCGCTCAGTAGGCTGCCAGCCCCGCATCCCAGGCCACTACGGCGAAGATCTCGGCCAAGCAATGGGCGCCCTAGTGGGCTCATCTTTGGTCTCATCCACGTACGTTCGCCCGCGTTCAGCGGCGTTCGAATCAATGCTGCGATGCAGGTCACGGACGCGGGCAGGGCGTGGCGGACTCGCATCCCGAGCCCTGAAAATCGGAAGGCCGTCGGTTCGACCCCGCCCTGGCCACCGCCATGACCAGCGCAAACAGTTATTTGTAACGATCTACAGTCGATCTTTGTCCAACTGACTGTCCAATTCTGCTGCTTTCACTCGCCCGCATGGCACGCAGGAAGCAGGCTCCGAAGGACCTGACCGGCATCCGGCAGCAGGGCGGCACGTACCAGGTGCGGGTCTTCGGTGGGCGTGGTCCGATGACCGACAGGCTGCAGCTGGGTGGCCGCGGTGGTTCGGCGATGCGGAGACGAGGGGCGTAGTTCACGGGGTACACCAAACTCGCATCACCATCTTCTTGGTGAACGATAGAGCGTCTTCGTTGTACCGGTATAGTTTGATCGCGTTATGCTCCATCTCATGGATACTCCTGCGCCCGCAGCGCCCGTCGAGGGCATCAATCGCGAGAACCGCGCGTTGCTTGAGCGGCTGCATCGCGAGCTGCCCGGCGCCTTCGACGTCGAGCATGCCTCGGCGGTTCTCAGCTTGGAGGCGGACCGAACCCGCATGCTCCTCGCCTACCTGGCCCGACGAGGGTGGCTGTCTCGGGTGCGCCGCGGCCTTTATGTTGCCGTCCCTCTTGACACTCGCCGGCCCGGCGAGTGGACCGAGGATGCATGGGTCGTTGCGGAACGGACGTTCAACCCTTGCTACATCGGCGGCTGGAGTGCCTGCCAGTACTGGGGTCTGACCGATCAGGTCTTCCGAACTGTCCTAGTCGTGACGGGGAGGAAGGTGCGTGGTCGCGAGCTGGTGATCCAGGACACCCCGTACCGTGTCACGGTCCGGTCGGAGGAGAAGCTGTTCGGGACAACCATGGTCTGGCGCGAGCAGGTTCGAGTCCCGGTTTCTGATCCGTCCCGGACGATCGTAGATCTCCTCGATGACCCGACGCTCGGTGGTGGGGTGCGCAACGTGGCTGATGTTGTCCACGAGTACTGCACTGGCGAGCACAGGGACGAGGACCTGCTCGT
>JBOHFU010000887.1:0-1740 GCA_050699675.1 Pseudonocardiaceae bacterium | reverse complement strand
CCGCGTTCACTGGATCACGGGCCGGGCGCCGGGTTCGCATCGCGAAGTTGATCGTGTTCCGCACCCTCGGAGTGAACATGGTCGCGAACGATCGGAAGTAGAACGCCGCCGCGTCGCCTTCGATACCGAACAGTGCGGCCACTGAGCTCGCGGAGCGGGCTTGACGTTGGAGCGCGCGAAGGCGAGGCACGGCCTCAGACGCATCACCGTGCCGCCGCAGCATCGTGGCCTGATTCGCGATCTTCGCACTGACAAACTCTCGCGCCAGCTCAAGCTGGCCGACCGCCGACGCGAGATGCTGCCGTGGCCGAGCTGCTCCGTTGGGCCCGGCGGCGGCCGCTGCCCATCCGACGACGCGGCCGTTGCTGGAGCACCACACCACGGTGAGCCGGCGCCAGAGCAGTTCCCTGATCAGCGCGCCGGACACATCGACGTTTCCGTGGACGACGAGCGCCTGTACCCGTTCCAACGGCACCGACGCCAGGCTGTCCCCCTGTTTGGTGACCTCGATACGGCCGCACCGGGTGGACGCGCGGGCTCCTGGTGTGGACAGGTGCAGCACCTGGGTGTCCGGATCGGCTACGACGATCCGGCGCGGCACCGACGCCAGAGATCGTTCATCGGGCAGGCAAACGCCGACGTGGGAACAGCCGCTACAGCGAGGGTCGTCCTCCAGCGGCTCAGGAGCAGTCGCGGAGGACAACGTTGCCCTGGTATCAAGCACGGCTTGGTGCGCTGCGGCTGTGTCGCCGGCTGTCAGTTCGACCGGTACGCGTTCGCGCGAGGTGGTGAAGTAGACGGCTTGCCCAGCTACCTGGAAACCCATCTCGTGCAGCGCCTGTACCTGCAGGGCAAGCTGCACGCGCATGGGGTCGGTGACGTCGGCTCGGCGACGTCGCGGTGCCGCCTTGTACTCCACCACGGTCAGGGCGCCGTCGTCGTCGACCTCCAGGGTGTCGCAGCGCCCGATGGTGCCCCACTCGACGCTCGCGACCTCGACACCCCGCAACCGGCGCCCCCGCGACGTGGCCGTGTCATCGGTCGGCACATGCGCTGCGACGCCTACCGCGACCTGCTGGGTATCGGTGGTCTCGCCGGCCGCCTCCAGCCACGCCCGGCGCGGGCAGAACACCTGGTGTGCCACCAGGCTGATCGGCAGCGGCTCGGTGGCGGTCATGAGACAGCCAGCCGGCAGATGTCGGCCAGTCCGGCTCGCCGCTCAGGTGCGCTGTCACTGCCGTACCGACTCACCGGGAAGCACAGCACCGCCCTTACACCACGGGCCGCCAGCCAGCGCCGTGCCGCGTCGTCGCTGACCACACCGGTAACCCCACGATCATCACCGCGATCGAGGACGTGCGTCTCCGCCACCTCGCGCGCCTGCCGGCTGGCCAGCATGCTGCGAAGTCGCGCCATCCGCCAGTCGTCGTTCCAGGTGAGCGTGTGGAACCAGCCCGCACTGGACTGCCCGACGTGGCCGCTGGCGATCGCCGCCTGCCGGGCGCGCAGCGCGAGCGGAAGCTGCGAGAAGCCCCAGAGCGCACACCACGCCAGTGCGTTGTCTGTCGGTCCGGGGGCCGCGAGACCCGTGGGCGTTCGGCTGTCGGCCTTGCTGGAGTTGATCTCGTCAACTGGCGCGGCGCCGGTCAGTCCGCCAAGCACCTCGTCGTCGGCCCGCGCGGCCACCGCACGGGCCAGCGGTGACAATCTGGTGCCGACGAACTCCGAACCCTGGTTCCG
>JBOHFU010000886.1:0-1742 GCA_050699675.1 Pseudonocardiaceae bacterium | reverse complement strand
GGGTGGTGGTGATGGTGCTAGTCAGAGCTCTCGTCGTCCTGGGCGTGCTAGCTCCGGTGTTGCAGTAGTGATCTGATCTTGTGGTGCGACACGGGTGGTGGAACGCGAAAGTGCCTGCTCTGGGCGGTTGGATCGGGGTTGTCGAGACTCTGATCGTCCGCACGGAGAGGCACTTCGCGGGTGCAGGCTACAACGGTTCGGCCCAGGATCACCGTCACCGCCGATGGGCAGGGTGTCGCCTCGCATGCCGGGACGCGGTTGCTGGGCGATCTGGCCGACGCTGCCGGGATGAGCGCGGCGTTCTCGGACGCGCTGGCCGGGGTGCGGCAGCGTCGTTCGTGCCACGACCCGGGGCGGGTGCTGGTCGATGTCGCGGTGATGCTCGCCGACGGTGGTGAGGCGATCTCGGATCTGGCGGTGCTGCGGGATCAGCCCGGGCTGTTCGGGTCGGTGGCCTCGACGGCGACCGCGTGGCGGGTCCTGGACGCGGTCGACGACGCGGTGCTTGATCGGCTGCGTCATGCTCGGGCGTCCGCGCGGGAGCGGGCGTGGCTGTTGCGGGCCGAGGCCGGTCGGGATCTGCCGGCGTGCACCGCGGGTGGCCGGGACTGGCCCGGGCTGGTCCTGGACGTGGACGCCACCCTGGTCGAGGTGCATTCGGAGAAGCAGGGCGCGGCGGCGCACTTCAAGGGCGGGTTCGGCTTCCATCCCATCCTGGTGTGGTTGGACAACACCAACGAGGCGCTGGCCGGGTTGCTGCGGCCCGGGAACGCCGGCGCGAACACCGCCGCGGACCACGTCGAGGTGACTGATCTGGCGTTGGCGCAGATCCCCGACAGCCACCGGTACGGCACCCCGATCCTGGTCCGCGCCGACGGCGCCGGCGGCACCAAGGCGTGGCTGGCGCACCTGCGGTCGCTGCGAGACGACGGTGGCCTGAATGTGTCGTTCTCGGTCGGGTTCACCATGACCGAGCAGGTGCAACAGGCGATCCTGGACCTGCCCGAGGTGGCGTGGACCCCGGCTGTCGACGCCGACGGCGGGCTGCGTGAGGGCGCCGAGGTGGCCGAGCTGACCGGGCTGCTGCCCGACCCGGCCGCGGTCGGCTGGCCGGCCGGGATGCGGGTGATCGTGCGCCGAGAACGACCGCACCCAGGCGCCCAACTGTCCTTCACCGACATCGACGGCTGGCGGTTCCAGGCTTTCGCGACCGACACCGCCGCCGGGCAGCTCGCCCACCTCGAGGCCCGGCATCGTGGGCACGCCACCGTTGAGGACCGCATCCGCTGCGGCAAGGACACCGGGCTGGGCCGGTTCCCCTCCCGACTGTTCGCGGTCAACGCGGTATGGCTCGAGCTTGCACTGACCGCCGCAGATCTGATCGCCTGGACCCAGACCATCCTGCTGCACGGCGAGCTCGCCAAGGCCGAGCCGAAGACGCTGCGCTACCGGCTGCTGCACGTCGCCGCCCGCATCACCCGCGGGCAGCGACGGCTGTTCGTCCGCATCGCCGAGCACTGGCCCTGGCGCTTCGAGCTGGCCGCCGCGTTCGCCAGACTCGCCGCCCTGCCCCAGCCGTTGCGCACCTGACCGGCCCACCACCTGACCGCCCACGACCGAGGACCCAGGACAAGCCGGCACCCCGGCCGGCCCAGTCACCACATCCCGACCCAGCCCGCCGCGCCCAGCGCCGCCATAAGCCCAACGAACCCGTGATCAACGTCCTACTGAAAGACCGGGGC
>JBOHFU010000885.1:0-1743 GCA_050699675.1 Pseudonocardiaceae bacterium | reverse complement strand
GCCCACATTCACGTTGACCCGGAACTGGCACCGGGCCCGATCGAGGCGCGCGGGCACCACGATCCGGACACCGGCATAGCGCTCGTCGGATCGGATCACTCGGGCGATCAACCCGGCGGTGTCGAAGACGATGCCGTCGTCGACCTCGACCGCGAGGACGTCTCGAACGAGGGCGGCGACGGTGTCGACATCGTTGTCCGTGGTGCCGAGCGAGCCCGCGAGCTCATACGGGGCCTGCTGGGATCGCAGCGGACGACAAAGCTGCACTGGCACGCGATGGATCGGCTTCAGCAGAAGGATGCCGCCCATCCTTGCCTCGCTCGAGGAGCGATATCGAACCTACGACGCGACCATGTCTACTGGACACCACCGCGTAGGCTGAAATGGTGTCAGCTTCGGATGCCGCTGCCGAGCGGCTGGGGATCGCCCTGGAGCTCTATGAGGTAGGCGAGCGGATGCTGCGGCAGCGACTGCGGCGGGAACGACCGCACGCTACACCCGACGAGATCGACGCGGAGGTCGCCAGGTGGCTGCGGCGGCGCCCCGGCGCCGAGTACGGTGACCATCCTGGTCCGCGGTCTGCACGAACCCCGTGAACCGCGTCGAGGCCGCGCTGCGCAGGATCGCATACGACCTGAATGCCCTGCACATCGGCTGGGCGCTCGTGGGTGGATTCGCAGTATCGGTGCGGACCGAACCCCGCTTTACCCGTGACGTCGACGTGGCCGTTGTCGTCGACGACGATCAGGCCGCCGAGCGGCTGGTCCGGTCACTCATCGATAAGGGGTATCGTCTCGACGCCATCGTTGAGCAGGACTCCGTTGGTCGGCTGGCCACCGCACGGATGATCAGTCCGGGTGCTGACCGGCTGGGCGTCGTGGTGGATGTCCTGTTCGCCACGGCTGGCATCGAACCCGAAATCGTCGCGGCCGCGGAAGTCCTCGAGGTGTTGCCCGGCATCGACATGCCGGTCGCCACCGCGGGCCACCTGGTGGCATTGAAGTTGCTTGCCCGCGACGATGACACGCGACCCCAGGACGCCGCAGACCTCCGTGCCCTGCGCGCCGTGCTCGACGCGGCCGACGGCGCCGCTGCATTCACGGCTGCCGAACTGATCGTCGATCGCGGTTTCGCGCGCGGGCGACCGCTGACGGCACTGACGGAGGAATTCCTCGCGGGATAGCTCAATGGAGGCCGCGGGGTCAACCCGACCGGCTACCACGTCGTGTCCGCGATGTGCGGCCTCATGCCGCCAGCGGATCCACTTCGGTCCGCCCAAAGCATACGGAACGGCTTAAGCCACCCACTCATGACGAGGCGCTTCACCCGCCCGATGTGGGCGTCTACCAGCGACAACAGTTGCACACCCCGCACCTTTGGGTGCAATAGAAGCACCGTTAGACCAGCTCGCCCGACACCCACGGTGCCCGGCTGGCATCAATGTTAACCACTTGAGCGGCCGACGTCATCCACGACGGCCACCCCAGTCTTGTGTGGTCGCTGCATCCGCGGCGTCAGGTGAGCTGACCTACGAGAGCGGGTAGCCGTCCCGCTGCTCCTCGGCGACCATCACTCAGGTCGGGATGGGCCAGCAGCTCTCGCCAGATCCCCTGTACCAGGCGAAAGGGACGAGGCTGGTGAGTGCGCAATCCGTCGACAATAGACCCTTACCTGAGCTGTTTACCCAGGTCAGAGTCGTGGAGCCGCCTCGGGGAATCGAACCCCGGACCTGCTCATTACGAG
>JBOHFU010000884.1:0-1745 GCA_050699675.1 Pseudonocardiaceae bacterium | reverse complement strand
CGACCGCTGGTCTTGCCTGATCCCGTGGGGATCGGCGCGACGCCGCACATCTTGGCGAAGGCGGTCTCGCTGCGGACTCGGTCGGCGTTGTCGCCGGCGGTGATCAGCATCTGTGCGGCGATGTCGAGACCGACCCCGAACGCGTCCAGCAGCTGGGGTGCTGCCGCCCGGGTGAGAGCCTTGAGGTGCTTGGAGTGGGTCTTGATCTCGGCGTGGAGATCGAACCAGCGCCGAGCCAGCGACGCCAGTGTGTGACGCATCGCGACTGCTGGGTCGGCGAGATCGGCGCTCGCGTCGAGTTCCGAACACGCGGTGACCAACTTGAAGTCGCTCAATGGCTCGAGCTGGTCGCGTAGGTCCTGGTCTGCGGTGACGAGGACCGCCTTGAGGGTGATCATCGCTGTGGTGTGGGCCTTCACAGCGGTGTCGCGGGCGATCTTGACGAGCCGGATCGCTTCGACCTGGCCGTCGGCGAGCTTCGGGGTGACCACACCGACACCGGCGAGCGCGGTCCGTGCGGCGTGCTCGGCGTCGATTGCGTCGCTCTTGCCGGACATGCGCCGGGCGCCGGCCCGGGGTGGACGCGAGACCTCAACCGGCGGGTGGCCGTGGCGCCGCAGGAACCGGGCCAGACCAATGCCATAGGAGCCGCAGCCCTCGACCGCGAAGACATGAACCTTGCCGAGCGAACGCGCCCAGGCGAGGAGCTCGGCGTAGCCACCATTGTTGGCGTCGAGGAACTTCGGTTCGTCGATGAGCCCGCCGACGCCGTCGATGGCGACGGCGACGTGCTGGTCCTTGTGGGTGTCGACACCGACGATGACGTCGCCGCGATCGAGCGCGATGCTGGCCATGACTGTTGATCCCCTCGCAGGTTCGATGGTCGAGCCGCCGACCGGGCGGGAAGGACAGGACTGCGATGGGACCTGGTTCGATCAGGCTCCTATGAGGTCACTGCCCGTCCGGTTGGCGGTGCACTACATCGCCGCCGCGGGTGACCGACACGTCAACGCAAGGACACGAGGTCGGTCATAACAAGGGTCAGGCCAGCCGCAGCAACGACGTCGGCGATCCTGCCAGAGAGGGCTCGACCACCGCCCCAGGATCCTCGCAGTCGATACTGGTGCGTCACCGCGAGGCGATCGACCACCGGCCGCCGAGGTTGGCCTACTCCACCGGGAGAATCGGCGTGGCGTGCTCAGGTCTTCGACGGCGGTCCGCAGCTGGACGAGTTGGGGCTCGCAGTCAGCGAGGACTCTGTCGATGAGCTCGAGGATGACCGCGACCCACTTGAACGGTGGGCGGTGTGGCTGACGTCGTTGGGTCGGTTGTCCATCGATGAGCTCCTTTCCGAGAACTCCGGGCTGTCGATACGGGGTGGCACCAGGTCGGCCGAGCTGCGTGCGGGGTCACGGGATCGACACCTCGGCCACTCGGACCGCCTCGCTGCGCTCGGCTAGATAGCGGGGTAGCTGGCCGAGCGCGGTGTCGCCGTCGGGGGCTTCGACCACGAACCACAGCTGGTGGCCTCCGGTAGGGCACGAACACCACGCCGGCCTCTCCCGCAGCGGGCTGTCGAAGCCCTTCCACGCCGCAAACGTGGCGGCGCACTCGGCGGGCTCATGACGGTGTTGGAGCAAGTACAACGCCATGGTTCAACGATGGGTGACGGGCAGGCCGGGGGGCATCGTGCAGATCCCTGAATCGGTCCCTGAGTTCTGCGCGATCGTGGGAACGGCGTGGAC
>JBOHFU010000883.1:0-1747 GCA_050699675.1 Pseudonocardiaceae bacterium | reverse complement strand
CTAGCCCGGATCTTTCGTGGGTCGGCCGATGCTGCCTGGCCGGCGGTGTCGGGGGCCGACTGCTGGGTGATTCTGCCTCGGGGGTGTGACAGGTTGCCCGATGTCGCTCGGTGGGGCGCCGGGTCCACGGGGCCGGGTGTCGCGGGGTGGTCGGGGCGTGGGAGCCAGCGGTCAGCCGCCGGGGGCGGGCAGGGCGCGCAGCCGGGCCAGCATGGCGACGAGCAGGCCGCCCCAGTGGTTGGTGCGGCTCAGGTGCAGCACGACGCGGCGGCCGGAGACGGCGAGGCGGCCGGCGGCGGAGAACAGCCGCAGCCGCAGCCGTTTCGGTTCCCACCGGCGGGCCTGGTGCCCGGCCAGGGCGAGGGTCTGCAGCCACGCGGTCAGCTCACAGGCCAGGGCGACCAGGGCGCACCAGATCCGGTTCTGGGCGAAGTCGTGCAGCGGCAGGTTGGTCAGCCCGGTGTCCTTGGCGCAGCGGATCCGGTCCTCGGCGCGGGCGCGGCGGCGGTGCCGCAGCTCCAGGTCGGCGAGCTGCCCGCGGGCAGTGTTGGTGGCGAAGGCGGTGACCCGCATCCCGTCGACGTCGGTGATCCGCAGCTGCGCGCCCGGGTGCGGGCGTTCCTTGCGCACGATCACCCGCATGCCCTTCGGCCAGGAGGACAGGTCGAGTAGCCCGGTGAGCTCGGCCACCCAGGCCCCGTCGCGGACCTCGCCGTCGGCGTCGTAGGCCGGCGCCCACACCCGGTTCGGGATGTGTGCCACCAGCTCGGCGGCGTTGTCGGGCAGGGTGAACCCGACCGAGTAGGACAACCGTTGTCCGGCCAGCCAGTCCAGCACGTCGTGGGTGCAGCCGGCGGCGTCGGTGCGGATCAGCACCCGGCGCCCCGGGCGGGTGCCGGGCCGGTGGGAGGGCAGCTGGCGCAGCGCGTCACGGATCACGCCGATGTGGTCCGCGGCGGTGTTCGACCCGGCGTTCCCCGGCCGCAGCGCCACGCTCAGCGGCTCCCCGGTGCCCTCGGGGCCGTGGTCGACGAACGCCCACAACGGGTGGAAGCCGAACCCGCGCTTGAACGTCGGCGCGGCATGCTCCTTCTCGCTGTGCGCGGTGACCAGCGTGGCGTCCACGTCGATGACCACCGGCGCGTCGGCGTCGGCACCATGGTCTGGGGCATGCTCGCCGGCCAGCTTCCACACCTGTGCGCGTGCCTGGGCCCGGGCGGTGTTGATCGCCGCCAGCACCCGATCCGCGTCGCCGGCCAACGCGTCGACCGTGCGCGACACCGTCGGATCCGAGGCCACCGGCCCATAGACGCCGGGCTCGGCGCGCAACACCGCGACATCGGCCAGGCAGTCCCCGCCCACCGCCAGGGTCAACGCCAGATCACAGACCACCTTGGCCGGGTCGTGGGTCGCGGCCGGCTTGCGCCACGGCGACAGCGCCCGGCTCAACGCCGGGTCCAGACCGCTGACCCGCAGCATCTCCACCAGCGTCACCCCACCGGCCTGCGACACCACCCCGGACCCGGCCGCGTCGACCCCGACCCGCGGATACAACCCGCTACGCTTCTTCACCTGAAAGGTGCTCCTCGACCCGCACGAATGTGGCCATCGACAAGTCACATCCTTGCTGGCCAGGAGCACTTTTCAGTTGATCAACACGCACCCATGCCGCCCCGCCGGTGAAAGCCCCGGGCTAGCCGGCTCGCAGAGGGTGGTGCGGCCCCCGCTGACTGGTCGCGGAGGGGGG
>JBOHFU010000882.1:0-1749 GCA_050699675.1 Pseudonocardiaceae bacterium | reverse complement strand
CCGGGGTGCGCCAGAAGATCCGCTCGGCACCCCAGAAGCAGCCCATCCCGAACACCGCGGTGCGCAGGCCGTCGGGGAACGGCGCCACGATGCGGTGGCCGTGCACGGCGTGCCGCTCCGGAACCGGTATCGGGCTGGGTCGCCCGGGCAGCGCCTCCTCGGCGGTCACCATGCGGGTCTTGTTGCGTCCGAACAGCGCCATGCCGCCAGGTTACGCCGAGGCCACCGGCACGGACGGCTCCCGCTCGGCAGGCGCGGGCTGCGAGAGCCGACGGAGTCGGCTGGTGGCATTGGGCCGACTGGCTTTGGGTTGACTGGCTTTGGGGCGGGGCTTGCGACGCCGGAGGTAACGGCGCAGCGACAACGTGGGTTGCTCGATGTAATGCCATGACAGCCACCCGCACAGGTAGGACAGCGGCAGTGCGGTCACGGTCAACGACCACTGCTTGTCGACGCCAGCCATGATCAGCAGTTGCTGGACCGGGAATGCCCACACGTACAAGCCATAGCTGCCGAAGACCCACGAGTCGTAGCCCTCGAGGCGGGACGGCCAGTGAAACGCGAGCACGATCGCTCCGTACCCGGCCATGAAGGGCAGCGTCAAAGCCCCGCCCTCGGTGGTGTGGACCGCGATCTGGAGCCCGAGCAGCGACCACGCCACCCGAGGCGACAGCGGAATCCGGTCCCGGTAGGCGTGCAGAACCATGCCGATGCTGAAGGCGACGAGAAAGGCCACCATCGACCCGATCGGTACCTGCAGGAATGAGCCGCCGTCCCCGGGATTACCGATGCCCGCTTCGAATCGGCGGTCCAGCGCCACCAGGGCCAGCATCAGGACGATCGTCAACCACGGGGCTCGGCGGAACAGCCCCAGCGCACCGAACGCCAGCACCAGCAAGTAACCGGTGAGCTCCATCGGCAGCGTCCAGAGCGACCCGTTCGCCGACCATGGCCAGGGGTTGCTGACGAATACACCGGGCAGCTGATGCTGCAACGTGTACAGGCCCGCGTTGTTGACGATGTATCCCCAGGTGCCCTGAGCAGAGAGGTACCCGGTCAGAGTGAGGGTCGAGACCAGCGGTCCGATCACCAAGGCCGTGACGAGCACCACAAAGAGCAGCGGAGGCCACAGTCTCAGCACCCGTTTGGCCGAGAAGCGCCACCACGAAGGATCCTGGCGCCAGCTGTCGCTGATCTGGTAGCCGCTCATCGCGAAGAACCCCATCAACGCGACGTAGCCGGGCGACAGGTTCCACGACGCGGGGAAGGCCGTCAGGCGCGACGGGTCGGTCAGCGGCGCCGAGTGATCGACCACGACGATCAGCGCACCGATCATCCGCAACCACGCGAAACCGGTGTTCGGATGCGCCTTCACAGGTGTTGCCACGCGTGGTGGCCGACCATCCCGCGCGTGCCTGGAACCGCTCATCCCGTCGCCCATCAGGGCGGGAGGGTAACAGGGCTGCTGACAGGGGGAGGTCGGCCGGGAACACAGCGTGGCTGCTGTGCACAATGTGCCCGACCCGACGTCCCCTAGGGGGTGGTGCAGTGACCCGGCCGAACGAGTTGCAGCAGCTCGACGAGGATCTCGCCGCGGGGCGGCTGTCCCCCGAGGACCACCACCGCCGCCGCGACGAGCTGGTGCGCGACGCGACTGGCGCACTCCGGGGGACCAGCGCACCCCAGGAGGCCAGTCCGTTCCCCCCGGCGTTCCGTTGGGAGACCTCGCCGCCGGAAGCGACGACGCAG
>JBOHFU010000881.1:0-1753 GCA_050699675.1 Pseudonocardiaceae bacterium | reverse complement strand
CCCAACGCTCGCCCGACCTGCGTGGCAGCGGCCAGCAGCACCGGCACGCCGGCTTGTGAGGCCACCGTCGCGGCGTCGAGTTTGGAGGCCATTCCCCCGGTTCCCAGCGCACCACCGTCGCCGACCCGCACGCCGAGCACATCGGCGGGACTGAACACCTCGGGAACCAGGCAGGCCGCACCGCGTCGAGGGTCACCGTCGTAGAGCCCGCCGACATCGGAGAGCAGGACCAAGGCGTCCGCCCCGACCAGGTGCGCCACCAGCGCCGCCAGCCGGTCGTTGTCGCCGAACCGGATCTCGTCGGTGGCCACCGTGTCGTTCTCGTTGACCACCGGCACCACGCCCAGGCCGCGCAACCGGGCGAAGGTGCGCTGGGCATTGCGGTAGTGCGCGCGGCGGACCATATCGTCGGAGGTCAGCAGCACCTGCCCGACGGTGTGGCCATGCCGCCCCCAGGACTCGGCGTAGGCATGCGCCAGTGCCAGCTGCCCGACGCTGGCGGCTGCCTGCTGGGTGGCCAGATCGCGGGGCCGGCGGCGCAGCCCTAGCGGCGCCAGCCCGGCAGCGATGGCGCCGGAGGACACCAGCACCAGGTGAGTTCCGGCCGCGACGCGGGCAGCGAGCGCGTCGACCAGAGTGTCCAGCCTGGCCCGGTCCAGCCCGCCGGCCGCCGTGGTGAGCGAGGACGAGCCGACCTTGACCACCAGGTGCCGTGCCTGCGCCACAGCGTGGCGGGTAGGGCTCACTCCTGCTCCACCGCACCATCGGCGACCGGCTCGCGCCTGGTGCTCCGAGCGGCCTTGCGCTGGGCGGCGCTGACGCGCTCGTCGTCGTCCAACCGCCGGTCCGTCCCCCGCCCGCCCAGGCGTACCGCGGCCGCGCCGGCCGGTGTGGAGGGTTCCCAGTCGAAGGTGACGTCGCCGATGGTGACCGGGCATCCGGCACGGGCACCGGCGCGGGCCAGGGCGTCCTCGACACCGAGCCGGGCCAGCCGATCGGCCAGGTAACCGACAGCCTCGGCGTTGTCGAAGTTCGTTTGACGCACCCACCGCTGCGGTCGAGCGCCACGGACGATGAACCCCTCGGGCTGATCGGGGTCGGCCGCGATCTCGAAACCGGACTCGTCTACCGCTGAGGGGCGCAACACCACCCGGGTGGGCTCGGGCGGCGGCTGATCGGATCGGTGCTGGCGCACCGCGGCGCCGAGAGCGAAGGTGAGCTCCCGCAGACCCTCAGTGGTCACCGTGGACACGCAATACACCGGCAGCCCGCGGGCGGCGAGCTCGGGACCCACCATCTCGGCCAGCTCCCGGGCGTCCGGCACGTCGATCTTGTTGAGCACCACCAGCCGCGGCCGCGACGCCAGTTCACCGCCCAGCAATGGGGTGTAGGCGGCCAGCTCACGCTCCAGCGCGTCCACATCGGACAGTGGATCGCGCCCAGGTTCGACGGTCGCGCAGTCCACGACGTGCACCAGCACTGCACAGCGTTCGATGTGCCGCAGGAACTCCAGCCCCAGCCCCTTGCCCTGGCTGGCACCGGGGATCAGGCCGGGGACGTCGGCGACGGTGAAGATCGTCTCACCCGCAGTCACCACGCCAAGATTGGGCACCAGGGTGGTGAACGGGTAGTCGGCGATCTTGGGGCGGGCCGCAGAGAGCACCGAGACCAGAGAGGACTTACCCGCCGACGGAAAGCCGACGAGCCCGACATCGGCCACCGACTTCAGTTCCAGCACCAGATCACGGGTCTC
>JBOHFU010000880.1:0-1753 GCA_050699675.1 Pseudonocardiaceae bacterium | reverse complement strand
CGACCGTCGGCTCGTCGAGCACCGGCAGCTGCGGGGAGTGCAGCAGCGCCGCGGTGACCTCGCTCCGCATCCGCTGTCCCAGCGACAGCTGCCGCACCGGGGTAGCCAGGAACGCTGGCCTGCACCGAGATCATGTCGTGGGTGGCAGAAGGGCCGGCTACCGGCATCGGGGAGGGTCATGACGGGCCTGAGCCCTACGGTGGGGCGCTGGCGTGGACCCGGGCGGCTAGCGCCGGCAGTCCGGGCATGGCCGCCTGGCGAGGTGAAGCCATCAGGTCGGTGACGAGGCGGCGGACGGCGTTGCGAGTGCGGATTTCACCGGGCGCGGTGCGTTCGGCGGTCAGCAGCGTTCGGTAGGCGAGGTCGGGCTTGTCCCACTGGACATAGGACATCGCGACGTCTACGAGCAGACGGGCGCGACGCTCGGTGGTGGGAATGACCGCCAGCGGCAGGCTGTGTGCGTGCGCGAGCGCGGTGCCGGCGTCGCCGAGCAGGTAGGCGACCGATACCCGATGGCTGACGATGTTAGCGGTCAATACCTGGTGCCGACCACGATCGTCGGCCAGCCGCGCTGCGGTCGCCTCGGCTTCGGCGAGCAGGTCGTTCGCGCGGTCACGATCACCGGCCCGGGCCGCGGCGTATCCGGCCGAGCAGTGCAGCATCCCGTACATCGTCAGGTGCTCCGGTGCTGAGCGTGCCCCGGAGATGTCAAGGTGGCTGGCGGCAGCCAGCGTGAGCGTCTGGGCGTGGTCGTGATGCCCGCCCCGGCGGGCCACCGAGGCCACCAGGCGCTGGGATTCAGCCAGCGTCAACGGGTTGTCTGCCGCGCGGGCGGCGTGCAGAGCCCGATCGGCGGACAGCCATTCCAGGCCGGAGGCCTCCAGCTTGATCAGTGCGCGAGTGGACAGGTTGTAGGACTCGGCGAGCACCTGATTCGCTACAGGGCTCGGGTGGTTGCTGGCGGTGGCTTCGGCGGCGGCGATCAGCGCCGGCAGGCGGTCTGCCAGCGCGATGTACTGGCAAGCAGAGAAATCCCGCTGCGCGGCGGTCAGGACCTCACGCAGGACCGGGACCGCGATCGGTTCGGCAGAAGTGTCGGGGCCGAGCAGGACACCGCCGAGCTGGCGGGCCAGCAGCACGGCCGGATCGACCTCACCAGCGAGTGCGGTGGCCGAAGTTGACCGGGCCAGGGAAGGTCCGGCTAAGCCAGCGGCCAGGAAGAAGCTTCGACGTCGCACCCGCTCGTCCTCCTTGCACCTCGGCGTCGGAATCCGGGCTACCCTATGGCTTGACGGTCGGATGGACCGGTTAGGCGCTCCAGGCATGTCGCCGGGCAGCAATCCGAACACCTCGGGCGGGAGGGCGAGCACGGTGGCCAGGGTGCGCAACAGCGTGACATCGCGCAGCGGCAACCGACCGGTTTCCCACCGGGAGACAGTGCTGGCCGAGTAGCCGCAGCGTCGGCCGAGCTCAGCTTGGCTCCACCCAGCGGCGGTGCGGGCGATCCGGATCACGGTGCCAGATTCGTATTGGGCTTCAGCAGTGCCGCGACGGTGCAGGATCCGCACACCCAGTGCGGCACCGGCACGACCATCTACCCACAGCGGATGATCGCCGGTTGCGTGGCAGGTGCGACTCGACGCTATTCGTCAACGGCTCGACGCCGCAGCGCGCCGAGCGAAAGAAGGGAGACCGAATCGTGACGAAGAACATAGCCACCGCCCTGCCTGCCCGGGTGACTCGGCAAGCTCAC
>JBOHFU010000879.1:0-1755 GCA_050699675.1 Pseudonocardiaceae bacterium | reverse complement strand
CAGGCCCGCCGGGTGACCGACCGGATGCGGGTGCAGCTGGTGTCCTGCCGGACGCGTGGATGGGACGTGCTGGTGGAAGTGGCAGCACGACCAACCGGCTGGCTGGGCCGCCTCGGGACCGCCACCGGCCGGGCCCGGGCTGGGCCAGTCGCATCGTGATTGCGCGGTGGCCTCGCCGGCCAGATGGTGCGCCAGCGTGGTCAACCACCGGGTGACCTCCGTGGGAGCGGGCGGGGCCTCCTGCGGGCTCGAAGTGCCCGCTGAGCTGCTGATAGCGGTTGGTCCGGCAGGTGATCACCACGGGTCGCACGTCGCCCGCTGAGGGGTGGTTAACCGCGCAGATAAGCAGATAACCGATGCCGCGCGTCGCGGTACGGCGTCATCGAGGTCCATCTCGTCCAGCCCGTCGAGGATCGGAAGGAAGGGCGCCCTTGATGCCAACAACGCAAAGGCGACCGCGCTGATTGACGTGCTGAAGAGCAACGGAGTCGCAGCAGCGGACCTGCAGACCAGCCAGCTGTCGGTCAACCCGACGTACGACTCAGCAGCTGGGCGGATCACCGGCTACGAGGTGACGAACCAGGTCACGGGCAAGCTGCATGACATCGGCGCCGCCGGTGGACTCATCGACGCCGCTGGTGAGGCCGCCGGTGACGTGGTTCGGGTACAGCAACTCGGTTTTTCGATCGATGACGACAGTGCGGTGCGGGCCCAGGCCCGGGCGGACGCGGTTCGGCGGGCGCAGGCCCAGGCCAAGCAGATGGCCGACGCGGCCGGAGTGAGGCTGAGCCGGATCCATTCGATCACCGAGGTGCCGACCAACCCGCCGAGCCCGTTCTACCGGGATTCCGCACCGGCGGAGGCTGCGACGGTCCCCATCGAGCCTGGTACCCAGGAACTCACCGTCATGGTCGAGGTCGTCTACGACATCGACCAGTAGGTCTCCGGCTTGCGCTCCGAGCTGCTCTATGCAGTGCACTACTGCGCGAAACGGACGTTTCGGATGCCTCTGCGCCGGGTAGAACTCTCAGCAGAGTCAAGAGCGGCTGTCGGGACCCGGCTTATGAGTGATCACCTGGGCTTGCGCACCTGTAATCAGACGCGTGCCCGATGGCGAGAAGCTGACATCGACGCGGCACGATGGGGCTCCGATGCTGCTCGGGAGGCAGTGCAGAGGACCTGCCAAGCGGTAGCACTGCGGTGCCAACGGGTCATAGCCATGTATGCCTCGGTGGACATCCCAGACGAGGACGGGCCCAACAGAAGCGGGAGCCTCGGCCACGACGAGCTGGAGCACGTCACCGTCGGTGACCCCGATCCCACTGCCGACCCCGGCACGGCCACCGGGTACCGGACCTGCCAGTTTGAGTGGGCTGACGAGACGTCGCAAACCCTGAGACTGTTGTGGTGCTGCACTCGGGAGCGGGGGCACCAAGGCCAGCACCTCGCCGGCACGGGGGAGTGGGTCGCCGCTGTGCACCCCAGCTCTGACCAACGGCAGGTGTAGAGCCGGTGCGGCACCATCGCCGCACGCGGATCAGGGGATCGCGGACTGGAGCCTGCGCAGCCGCACGCTCATCCGCGGGCCCCGGCGCGCGTGCTCACGCACGAGCCACTCCTGGCGACCCGGGTGGCCGCGTCGAACCAGGACGCGCCAGCAGAGCCGGTGAGCAGGACGAAGGTGTCATGGAAGAGATCGTGGCCGGAGATCCGCGCAACGTCTCGCTCCAGCCAGAGATGCGGTGCACGCGTCCC
>JBOHFU010000878.1:0-1764 GCA_050699675.1 Pseudonocardiaceae bacterium | reverse complement strand
GTTTCGCGCCGCCTCCTCGATCTGGCGCTCCTGAGCGCGGAGCACTGCTCGCTGTGCGATCCGCCGGGTGGCATCGTCGGCCCAGTCCAGGCCCACCTCCTCGCACAGCGCCTGGGCCAACGCGACCCAACGGCAGACCGTCGTCGATGTGATCTGTGCCTATTTGCGAATGCCCTACACCCCACCGGGTGATCAAGCACCGGGCGAGGATGCCCCCGAGGATGCGCATCGCCGCTACGAGCAACGCCGCCAGGAACTACAAGTCCGGATGACCGCCCAACGCGTCCTGGGCGCCCACCTCAAACCTGCGGTAGCGCCAACCTTCTGGGCCGACATCGACCTGGACCTGACCGAAGCCCACCTGCACCAGCTCGATCTGACCCGCTGCCACATACGGAGGGCACAGTTCGACGGGGCAACGTTCGCCGGGGACGCGAGGTTCGAGCAGGCGGAGTTCTCGCGGTACGCGAGGTTCGCGACGCGGGCTCCTGGTGCTGACCGGGGCCCGCTTTCGTGTCAGCCCCCGGCGGTGAGCGCCCGCAGATGCTCGGCCAGCTCGGCCACCGCGTGCTCGGCGCCCTGCTGGCGCAACGTGGCGCGCACCCTGCGCAACTCCCTCGTGGCGAGCGCTGATCCGGTCTCGACGGCCAGCTCAGCAGCACGCTTCGCCACCGCCACCGCCCCGTCGGCGTCCCCAGCCCCAGCCAGCGCGAACGCCAGCATGCCGGCATACCGCCCCCGGTCACGGTCATAGCCGCCGTCCAAGCGATCCAGGGCGGCTGTCAGCAGCGGCACAGCGTCGGCGTGCCGCCCTAGCTCGACGTAGGCCACGCTCCGCTGGAACGCCAGTCGGTCAGGATCATTGAAATACACCCAAGGCGGCGCCCGATCGGGATCCTCCGCAGCGGCATAAGTCAGCGCGGCCGACCGGTCCAGCGCACGCTCAGTGGCTGCGGCGTCGCCACCCAAGGCGTGCCCACGAGCCTCTTGCTGAGCAACCAACGCCAGCACCGCATCCGACACTCGCCGCGGGTCACGCTGCCCTGCCTGGGCGAGTCCCACCGCCGAGGCGGCGTCGCCCAGCGACCACGCCAGGTGTGACTTCAGCGACAGCACAGAGGTGATCATGTCGATGTCGTCGACCTCTCGGGCGGCCTTCGTCGCACGGTCGTAGTGCCGTCGGGCCCCAGCCGTATTCATTGAATCTTGGTACATCCAGGCCGCGAACTGCTCGTAGTGGGCGCCCACGGTCAGCAGCTCGCGGCGCACCGGCTCGCGGGTGTCGGTGGCTAGCTGCTCGATCACCTTCAACTGTGCGAGCACGGGCGGCAGCAGGCTGCGAGCGCCGAGGGCGTCTTCGGCGCGACGCTGTTCGGCGAGCACTCGGGCGAGGTGCTCGACTACGGCGGCATCGGTGCGCCGCGGCGCCGCCAGCGCACGCTCGAACCGGTCGAACTCGTCCGGGGTCGGTATCGCCACCGCGGCGGCCTCTCCGATCTCCCAGGCGGTCAGCAGCGCACCGTGAGCGTCCAGAGCGGCGTCCAGGGCCAGGGCGACGCTTTGGGAGGGCCATCGGTGGCCGTGCTCGACGTTCGAGATGTAGCCGCGGTGCGCGTGTGCTTTGGCGGCCAGCGCGGCCAGAGAGAGCCCGGCGTTGGCGCGCCTGCGTGCGAGTTCGGCGGCGAAGTCCGCCCGTTCGGCCATCGCGTTCCCTTGTTGTCGCCTGTTGGGCCGCCACCCAGCGGAGGCGACACTGAGAGGGTG
>JBOHFU010000877.1:0-1767 GCA_050699675.1 Pseudonocardiaceae bacterium | reverse complement strand
CCCGCGTGCATGACCTCCTCACCCAGCACGGCGTTGAACCGGAAGTCGTCCACCCCGCCGCCACCGAACTCCTCCGGGATGGCCATGCCGAGAAAGCCGCTGGAGCCGGCTCGGAGGAACAGGTCCCGGGGCACGATGCCCGCGGCTTCCCAGGCCATTAAGTGCGGTATGACCTCTTTGTCCAAAAAGGCCCGAACGCTCTCCCGGAACGTGTCATGCTCGGCCTCGAACAATCGACGACGCATGTGCCGATGCCCCTCCTGCTGTGGGTCATGCCGCCCTGTGACCGGCGCCCGCCAGTCGATCGTAGTTGCGCTACGCGCCCCGTGAGGCGTCCATCGCCTGGTAGATCCGCTTGTCGGACACCGGGTACGGGGTGCGCAGTTCCTGGGCGAAGTAGCTGACCCGCAGTTCCTCGATCATCCAGCGGATCCGCTGCAGCTCCGGCCCGTCGCCGACCTCGTCGCGCAGCTGCCGGTAAGCCTGCACGACGGTCTCGACCCGATGCATCCAGTCCCGGTCCCGGGCCGGGTCGCGGGGCAGCTTGTCCAGCCTGCGCTCGATGGCCTGCAGGTAGCGGGTGAGGTCGGGCAGCCGCTGCGCGCCGGTCGCGGTGACGAAGCCGGGCCCGACCAGAGCGGTCAGCTGCGCGCGGACGTCGTCCACTGCAGGCGCCAGCGCCGGCGCGGCGAGTTCGGCCAGCCGGGTTTCGACGGTGTGTGCGACGGCCAGGATGCGCAGCACGTGCGCGACCACCGCGCGCACCGCCTCGGGCAGCTCGGCGCGGGCCCGCTCGGCGAGCCGGGCGAAGCCGGCCTCGTCGCGGGGTGGTCCGCCGCAGGCGGCGATCAGCGCGTCAGCCGCGCCATCGACGCAGTCGGCCAGCAGCGCGTCAACGCTGCCGTGCGGGTTCTGTTTCAGCACCAGCCGAGCCTGACCATCGAGACTGCGCTGGACCGGCTTGATCGGCGAGGGCACCGCGAGCAGGAGCAGCCGCCGGATGCCCGCCCACATGGCGCGCTGCTGCTCGGCTTCGGTGGGCAGCAGCGCGACGGCGACCGTGTCGCCCTCGTCGACCAGCGCCGGGTAGGCGGTGACCAGATGGCCGGCCTGCTCCTGCTGGTGGGTGGCCGGCAGCGTCCCGACATCCCAGCTGCGCAGGCCCCGACGTGCCAGGCCACCCCCCGCGGCGGACAGCGTGGCCCGCAACTGCGGCTGCACCTGTCGGCCCAGCGTCGCGAGATCCCTGCTGCGAGCCAGCGTGCGGTCGCCGTCGTGCACCCGGAAGGTGATCGTCAAGTGATCCGGCACCCGGTCGAGTTGCCAGTCCTCCCGGTGCACCGCCAGGCCCGCCTGCTGGAGCTCGTGCTCCAGGGCGTCCAGCAGTGGTTCGCGGTAGGGGGTCATCCGGGCCAGCAGGGCTCTCGCCTGGTCGGGTACTGGGACCAGCCGGCGGCGCAGCGCTTTGGGCAATGACTTGAGCAGCGCGACGACCAGTTCCTCCCGCAGGCCAGGGACCTGCCAGGTGAAGGGTGCCGGGTGGACCTGGTTGAGCACCGGCAGTGGCACGTGCACGGTCACGCCGTCGGCGTCGGTGCCCGGCTCGAACTGGTAGGACAGGTCCAGTCGCAGCGCACCGACGCACCACGAATCGGGATAATCCTGCTCGCTCACGCCCTCTGAGGTGATCAGCATCGCGGGGTCGAAATCGAGCAGGCCCGGCGTCGTCCGGCTGACCTTGCGCCACCAGCTGTCGAAATGCCGGGC
>JBOHFU010000876.1:0-1767 GCA_050699675.1 Pseudonocardiaceae bacterium | reverse complement strand
ACCGACGAACCGGTCTATGCCCTGTTGGAGCGCCGGCGCACGGCTCAGCTCACCCGAGGCGGGCCACGTCCGGTCGTCCGGTCCGTACGGATCTGTCAGCCCGGCGACGGCGTGGTCGAGGCGAGCGTCGTCGTCGAGACGGGAGGGCGGTGCAGAGCGCTCGCGATACGGCTCGAGGGCCTCGACGGTCGCTGGCGGTGCACCGCGCTCGAGATCCTCTGACCGCCATGGCCCGACAGCGGCGGCCGGTCATGTCATGGTGCGCAACCGCGGCAGATCGCGGCGGCGGATGCGGAGACGGGCGTCTTCGGTAGCTGGATGTCGCCATGCTTGCGCCAGGTGCGAGGTTTAGCGCGGGTGCGGTGTCAGCGGCATTCGCTGCCCTGCCGGTCGCACCGGCGAGGCGCAAGGACACCGACCGACCACTGGTGGGCTTCCCCTCTTAGCGTGGAGACATCGCCACAAAGGGAGGGGCGATGGCGAGGTACCGGAAGTTCGATGAGGACTTCAAGCAGGGTGCGGTTCGGCTGGTGTTCGAGACCGGGAAGCCGATTGCGCAGGTGGCCCGGGAACTCGGGGTCAACGAGGGCACGCTGGGCAACTGGTGCGCCAGGGCCCGCCGGGAACGCGACGGCGATGACGCGTCGTTGAGCGAGAGTGAGCGGGCCGAGTTGGAGCGGTTGCGCAAGGAGAACACCGAGTTGCGGATGCAGCGTGATGTGCTCAAGCGCTCGGTGGCCCTCTGGGTGGACGAGGCGATGGGCCGGTAGCGGTGGCCGGGTTCATCGCCGCCCAGAGGGCGCAGCACGACATCCCGCACGTGACCGCGTGCCGGGCGCTGGCGGTGAGCCCGGCGTGGTTCTACAAGTGGCGCCACGGCGACCCCTCGCCCCGGCACGCTCGGCGGGAGCAGCTTGCGGTCGAGGTCCGGCGGCTGTTCGCCAAGCATCGCGGCACCTACGGTTCGCCGCGGATCACCGCGGACCTGCGCGATGAGGGTTGGCGGGTCAGCGAGAACACCGTCGCGGCGATCATGCGCGAACTCGGGCTCGCCGCACGACGTCGTCGGCGGCGCAAGCAGACCACCCGCCAGGGCCGCGGCCGGTGGAGGGCACCGGACCTGATCGGCCGGGACTTCGGCACCGATCGGCTCAACCACAAGTGGTATGGCGATGGCACCGAGATCCCCACCGACGAGGGCAAGCTCTACCTGGACAGCGTGCTGGACATGGGCTCTCGGCGGATCGTCGGGTTCGCCCTGGGCGAGCACCACGACACCGACCTGGCTCAGGCGGCGCTGCAGATGGCGGTCGCGGTCCGCGGCGGCAAGGACGCCTCCAGCGGGGTGATCATGCACACCGACCAGGGCAGCGAGTACACCGCCAAGAACTTCCAGGCCGCCTGTGGTCGCGTGGGGATCACCCAGTCGATGGGCCGGGCCGGCTCGGCGCTGGACAACGCGGTCATCGAGAGCTGGCACTCCACCGTGGAGTTCGAGCTGCGCGAGCTCGAGCACTTCGCCACTAAGGCCCAAGCCCGGGTCCGGGTGGCCGCGTGGATCGAGGAGTACAACCACGACCGGCGCCACTCCTCGCCGGGGATGCTGTCCCCGGTCGCCTACGAGCTGGAACTCGCCCAGCAGCGCGGCCCCGAGCAGGAGGCTGCAGCATGAGTACTCCGCTCCCGCCTGCCCAGCATGGCGCCGTCCTCGCCGGCATCAAGGCCACGCCCTCCGGGTGGCCTCCGGCCAGCCTTGACCCCGGCTGC
>JBOHFU010000875.1:0-1770 GCA_050699675.1 Pseudonocardiaceae bacterium | reverse complement strand
GCGCTACCGAACACGGCCGCGGCGCTGGCCGCTGGGGAGATCGGGCCGGCGCAGGTTCGGGTGATCGCCGAGACGATGAACGCGATCCCCGCCTCGGTCAGCAGCACCGACCACGAGACCGCTGAAGCCGACCTGGCCCGCTATGCCCGCTCGTTCGACCCGGCCTCGCTCCACAAGATCGGGCGGCACATCCTGGCGCACCTCGATCAAGACGGTTCAGAACCTCGCGACGAGCCCGAACCCACTCCGGCCGCTGGAGAGCTCCGGTTCCGGGAACGCCGCGACGGCCGGCTGGGGCTCGACGGCTTCCTGGAGCCAGAGCACGGCGCCGCGTTCCGCGCCTTGATCGACCAGTTCGCCGCACCCCGACCGGCCGCCGAGGGCATCCCCGATCCGCGCACCACTGCACAACGCAACGCCGACGCGCTGCTGGAGATCTGCGGGCTGGCCCGCGCAGCGCAGGACTGCCCCACCACTGCGGGGGAGCCCCCGCACCTGACCGTCACCATCGACTGGGACGCCCTGCGCACCGGCCTCGGTACCGCGACCCTGGACTACGGGACACACCTCAGCGCCGCCGAGGCCCGGCGGTGGGCCTGCGACGCGAAGATCATCCCCGTCGTGCTGGGCGGCGCATCCGAACCCCTCGACGTCGGGCGAGCGATGCGGACTGTGCCGCTGTCCATCCGCCGGGCGCTGGTCGCGCGGGACCGTGGATGCGCCTTCCCCGGCTGCGACCGGCCCCCGAGAATGTGCCAGGCTCACCACTGTCGGCACTGGATCGACGATGGCGACACCAGTGTGGGGAATTGTGTTCTTCTATGCGAGACGCATCACCGCCACGTGCATTGCACCGGATGGGAGATCCTCATCCACCCTGGCTACGTCGAATTCATCCCGCCAGCAATCATCGATCCGGACCGCACGCCACTTCGCAACCCACTTCGCTGCTAAGAGCGATCAGCGATGAATCTACAGCCAAGCTCATCGGCCTGGTTATCGCAACCGGTGATCCGCCCGCGGCTGCGCGGAATGACGTAGCTTGGGTGGCGGCGCGTCAGAAAAGGGAACCTTCAGGCTCGGCAGGCCCGTCGATTCGGGGGCGCTGGGCGATGTTGCCGGTGCGCTTGGGTCTGGGCTTCTTCTTGGCGTGCAGGCCCTGGCGGAGCTCCTCGGCGTAGCGCTCGTGGTTGAGTTGCAGCAGCCGGTCCAGCACTTCGACCTGAGCGTCCGGCGCGATGGTGAACCGGCGACCCTGGCGGGTGCCGTGGAACCCGTGCCCAAGGTCGAGATCGTGCCAGCCGTACGCCTGCGCGGTGGCCTGGTCTATCTCGGTGTGGATCTCCCTCAGCCGCTGGATCTCCTCGTCGGTGACGGCCGGATCGTGCACCAGGTTGTACAGCTTGGTCAGCCCCAACTGCCGCCCCAGCATCACCGACCGCCGGAACGAGTCCAGCTCCTCCCCCGCCCGATCCATCCGTTCGGTGAGTTCAGGCTGCGGGAACGTCTCGAACCCATCCGATGGCGTGTATCGCAATCGCGTCTCCAAGGTCGACTCACCCTTGGTCGTCCACCACGCGAAGTGCAGATTGCTCGACAGCAACGTCAGATACGCATCCCGATCCACCGCGAAGACAACCGTGGCATCGCTAATTACCTGCCCAGTTGGCACCCATACCGGCAACCCGGTCTTGCTAACCCTTGCGATGACGAGCACACGGTCGAAGTCGGCGATGGCCTCGGGTAGCGCGGCACCGCCGGCAGCACCTC
>JBOHFU010000874.1:0-1777 GCA_050699675.1 Pseudonocardiaceae bacterium | reverse complement strand
CCCGATTCCGCGAGTAGTGGTGCGACACGGACGCTGAGATAGCGATAGGTGCCCTGCTGGCCTGCGATGATAGCGATTGCAAGGTCACAGTCATCGTGGTGGAGAGGACACCTATCTGGTGAGCAGGGTACGACGCGATCGGCGGCGGCGTCAGTGGGCGCGCCGGCGGGGCCGGGTGCGGATTGGCGCGCCGGATTCGTCATTGACGGGGGTGTCGGGGATGGCGGTGATCACCGAGCTGGTCTGCCAGCTCGGTGTGATCGCGCTGTTGGATGCGGCGATCGGGCCGATCAAGCAGCGCGCCCGCGGACATTCCGGCGGGCAGCTGCTGGTGGGGATGGCCGCGGCGCAGCTGGCCGGGCAGGATCATCTGGTGGGACTGGACCGGCACCGCGCGGATGCGGCGGGTCAAGCGTTGATGCCGGTGCCGGGGTTGTGCTCGACGACCGCGGCGGGGTTGGCCCGGTGGATGGATGCCGGGCAGTGGGCCGCGGTGGAGTCCGGTCTGGGGGCGGTGACCGCCCAGGTGCTGGCGCGGCTGCCCGCGGCCCGCGTCGAGGCGTTGACCGACGCGGTGACGATCGATCTGGACACCACCGATGTCGAGGTCTATGGCCGGCACAAGGCTGGGGTGGCCTACAACTACCAGGGTCAGCGGGCTGGACGCCCGCACGTGGCGACCTGGGCCGAGCTGGGGGTGACGCTGGCCGCGCAGCTGGGCTCGGGCACCGATGATCCCCGCCCCGAGGCGCCGGGGCTGCTGCGCCGCGCGCTGGCCAGTCTGCCGCGGGGGGTGCGGCGGGTGGCGCTGCGCGCGGATGCCGGGTACTTCGCGGTGGACCTGGCGGTGGCCGCGCACCGGGAGGGGGTGGGGTTCGCGATCGGCGCCAAACGCATCGCCCCGATCTGGCGGGCCCTGGCCGGGATCACCGAGTCCGACTGGGCCGAGGCGCTCGACATGCCCGGCGCGCAGGTCGCCGTGGCAGGCTACTGCCCTGCCTGGTGGCCGGCCAGCACCCGGCTGCTGATCCGCCGGGTCCTCCTCGATGCCGACCAGGTCTCGGCCGATCCACGGTCCCGGCGCCGCCGCACCCTGCACCCCGACCAGCGCGTTCTGCCCCTGGACGAACTCGCCGGCGCCGACGCCATCTATGGCTACTCGTTCATCCTGACCAACCTGGACTGCTCCACCCCGGACCAGGCAGTGGCGGTGGAGCACTGGTACCGGCACCGCACCGAGATCGAGAACATCTTCCGCGACGCCAAACACGGCGCCGCGCTGCGCCACCTCCCCTCGGGCTACGCCGAGGTCAATCGCGCCTGGATGTGGGGCGCGGTGCTGGCCACCAGCCTCGCCGGCTGGCTACACCAACTCGTCGCTACCAGCCCCACCACTGATCACGAGGACACCCCAGCCGACCACGCCGACCCCGACTCACCCGGCCCGCTGGCCGGCTTGGGCGTGCGCGAGGGCAAAGCCATGATCGCCACCCTGCGGCACCGCCTCATCGCCATCCCCGGCCGGCTGATCCGCCACGCCGGCCAGCACATCCTGCGCCTGCCACCCGACCACCAGCTCCTCGCTGAGGTCCTCGCCCGGCTGCGCGCCCTGCCGCTCACGTCCTGACCCGGCCCCCACGGCCCCGACCACCCACCGGAACCCGCCACCCGAGGCGACGCTCGGGCCCCTCACCTGCCCACAACCCCCACAACACCACCCAAAAGATCAACACCAGACAACGAGATCAACTCACAGCATTACTCGCGGAATCGGGTC
>JBOHFU010000873.1:0-1785 GCA_050699675.1 Pseudonocardiaceae bacterium | reverse complement strand
TGTACCCCCTCCTGTCCGTGGCACGGACCTCAGCCACGTGGCTGCCGGGTTCCCAACGGCCCCGCAGCCTAAACATCCGCCAAGTGTCCACGTTGACCTCAGTGGACAGCTCCGCGGGTCGCCACTCACCGCGATCGACCCGTAACTCGACCCTCTCGATGCCCCTGGTCTGCGCCCATGCGACGCCCGTGATCGGGGTGTCCGGGCTGACCCGCGCAAACGAGCCGGGACTGTCGATCCGGGACATGGTCTTGATCGGCGCCCGCTGCGCCCAGTCGCGCTGCAACCAGTAGGCCCGCTTCGCGTCGAACGTGGTGAGCTCCATATCGGTGATCCACTTGGTCCCGGACACGAAACCGTAAAGCCCAGGAACGAGCATCCGGACCGGGAAACCGTGCTCGATCGGCAGCGGCTCGCCGTTCATCCCGATCACCAGCATGGCCTGCCGGCTCGGGTCGGCGATGTCCGCGGTCGGGGTACCGCAGGTCCAGCCATCGACGCTGGTGGTGAACACCTGGTCGGCGCCTCGTTGCAGGCCGGCCTCTTCGAGGATGTCGGCCAGCAGTACGCCGGTGAAGTTCGCGGTGGAGATGTACGGCCCGCCGATCTCGTTGGACACGCAGGTCATCGTGACGGTGCGCTCGACCAGCGGCCGCGAGGTCAGGTCCGCCCAGTTCAGAGTGAGTTCCCGGTCGACCATCCCGTGCACCCGCAACCGCCAGTCCTCGGCGCGCAACCGCGGCAACGTCAGGTTGATGTCGACCCGGTAGAAGTCCCGGTTCGGGGTGATGAAGGTCGGCGACCCGTCGGCGGTGAAGTCCGCCCCGGCCGGGATCGGCGGCGCGGCAACGGTGGGCACAATCCGGCCCAACGCAACGCGGGATGCCTCAACACCACCCCGCCCGGCCAGCAACTGACCGCCTGCCGCTGCGATGCCGGCACCCACCGCGACCGCTGCCGACCCGGCCAGCAGCTTGCGGCGCGGCATCCCCACCACCGCCGCTGTGTCTGCGGCCTGCGCCGCACTGGACAGACCCCAGCCGTGCAGCACGGCGAACGTCGCCGCACTGACGATCAGCGCAGCCAGCGGGGCGAGGGAGTCGAGCGCACCCGCGTTGGGACGGGTCATCACGGCGACGACGGCGACCGCGCCGAGCAGCAGGATCAGGATCAGCCCGGGCGTGCGGGAGCGCCGGGACAGCAGTCCGGCGACCATCCCGACCAGTGCGATCACCAGCGCCATGCCCAGCAGCAGCACCAGCTTGTCGTAGGTACCGAAGGTGCGTACCGCGAAGTCCTTGAGCCAGGTCGGGGTGAGGTCGATCGCGGTGTTGCCCACCGCGAGAAATGGTGAAGCGGTCGGCGACACCAACCCGCCGACCAGGTGCCCGACCCCGAGGCCGGCCGCCACCGACAACACGCCGACAAGAGCGGCCCCGGGGACGGATAAACGGGACGAAGTCACGCAAGCCCTTTCGGTGTCGCACCGGGGGGCGGTTCAGTAAGAGATCAGATCGTGACGCGGTTCACCTGGTGAGCACGGCCCGCAGACGCTGCTCCTGCACCGTCCAGAAGCCGTGTTCCCGCCCGTCGACGAGGATCACCGGTACCCGGTCGCCGTACTCGGCCCGCAGTTCCGGGTCGGTGTCCACGTCGCTGGCGCGCCACGGAACACCCAGTTCAGCGCAGATCCGGCCGATGTCCTCCCGGGCCGCGGCACACGCATGGCAGTCCGCCCGGACCAGCAGGGTCACCTCGTGCTGCATGTCATCCTCCCTCGACCCC
>JBOHFU010000872.1:0-1788 GCA_050699675.1 Pseudonocardiaceae bacterium | reverse complement strand
CTGGTATCGAGCTCGCCGGACAGGCGCAAGGTGACGCCGAAGGTATGGCCGTGCAGGGGCTCGACCTCACCGTGGTACAGGGCGATGTGGGCGGCGTAGAAGCCGAACTCGGCCCGCGCCATCTCCAATGTCGTCAGCATCTTCTCGCCCCCTAGCTCAAGAGGCTACCTCCCGGACATTCGTCTGGCATGGATCCATAAAACATTGAACGACCGTGCCGGCAGGCGCAGACTCTCCTTATGGCCGTGCCGATCGCGCCCTCCCGGTTCGAGTTGCCCGAGGATCACCCTGGCTTCAGCGACCCGGCGTACCGCGCACGGCGGGCCCGGATCGCCGAGGTCGCCGCCGCCTACCGCCGCGGCGACCCGATCCCGGACGTCACCTACAGTGCCGAGGAGGACGAGGTCTGGCGGGTCGTGTCCGCCGAGCTCGCCGCCAAACACCGTACGTACGCGTGCGGCGAGTACCTCGTCGGCGCGGACCGACTCGTCCTTCCGACGCAGCGCGTTCCGCAGCTACGGGAGGTCGACGAGCGGGTGCACGGCCTCACCGGCTTCCGCATCAACCCGGTGCCCGGTCTGGTGCCGACCCGAACCTTCTACGGGTCTCTCGCGGAGCGGACGTTCCTGTCCACGCAGTACATCCGCCATCACTCGGTGCCCTTCTACACACCAGAGCCCGACATCGTCCACGAGATCATCGGGCACGCCAACATGCTGGCCAGCCCGGTGTTCGCCGATCTCTACGAGGTGGCCGGGCGGGCATCGCTGCGCGCCACGAGCGACGTCTCGCTTGATGTCTTCAGCCGCGTCTTCTGGTTCACGCTCGAGTTCGGCGTGGTCCACGAGGATGGCGCGGTGAAGGCCTACGGCGCTGGCCTCCTGTCGTCTTACGGTGAGATCGAAACGTTCCGTGACGCGGAGATCCGGCCGTGGAATCTTCTCGCCATGGCGACTCAGGACTACGACATCACGCACTACCAGCCGGTGCTGTTCGCGGCCGCGTCGGTCGAGCAGATGCTCGCAGACCTCCACGCGTTCTTCTCGTCCTACGACGACGAGGCATGCGAACAGCTGCTCGCCCAGCGGTGAGCGACGCACCTGCCGGTGGGGTCAGCAGAGGTGTGCCGCAACATGGTCAAGTGCCATGTCCAGCGCGAGCTCGAGGGGCCGCGTGGAGCGTGGTCTGGGTGAGCAGCAGACCGCCCCGCAAACGCGCAGCTCGCGGCGTTCTCCCCGGGGGGCCTAGCCGGGTGGCTACCCCTGTCGGCCCACCAGGATATCCCCGCTTTGACAGACCCTTCGGGCCTTACCAGACCGGTCTGCCGTTGACATTCTTCAATCGTAAGCGACCTCAGTAGCGACCACGGCGCCGCCGCCCGCGGCGCCGTGGTCGCCATCGTGAGGTCCCGGTGCGATCGGCCAGGGCGACGCCACTCTGCTCTCCTGGCTAGGTCGAGCGGTTCTGGGCCACGATCCTCTCGGAGAGAACAGCCGCGTCCTCGGCCACCCCGAGGAAGGTTGCGGACTTGCGCTTGCGCTGGAAATGCACGCCCATGAAGTGCAACCCGCGGACAATCGTGCTGGAGCCGTCCTGCTGGATCGGGAAACCCAGGTCATCGAAAGCCTGCGGGAAAATGACCCAGCTCGCGTAGTCCGGGCGGAATCCGGACGTGAAGATAACGGCGCCAAAGCCGCTGAGCTCCAGATGCTCCGGAGGGTTGGCTGCAAATGGTGGCGGTGGTGGCATCGCGGGCGCCGCCACGCCTCGCTCGGCACAGCCCTTTCG
>JBOHFU010000871.1:0-1788 GCA_050699675.1 Pseudonocardiaceae bacterium | reverse complement strand
GCGTATCACACCTGGACCAGCAAGCGCCACCGCTGTTGTTGATAACCGTGGGGGCATGGGGTTGTCCGCGCGGCTGCCGTGTGATCGAGGTCAGGCCCGTGGCGCGGCGATGGAATGCCTGGCCGCGCCATGGGCGACCACTCAGGGGGTTGCATGAGAAGCACGAGCACGGGCGCCAGCGTGCGCTCGGCGGACGTGGCGGGGACGACGATCCGGGATGCCGCGCTCGACGCGGTCGGCCGGGGCTGGCCGGTGGTGCCAGGCGCGCGCCGCACCGACCGCACGGCTTTGACGTGTTGTACCCGGCCACCGACACCTGGGACACCGCGCCGATCACGAACCCCGACCAGGCGGCGCCCCCCGAAGACCGCGACGCCGCCCTGCCCGACGCGGATCGGGTGCAGCGGGTACTCGCCGACGCACTCACCTCAGGGCTCCGCGATGGCGACCGCGACTGACCGCCCGCGAGGTCCCGGCATCTGAACACCGCACTGGAACCCCTGCACACAGTTCCGGTGTCGCCGAGCTGCGCGAGCGGCTGGTCACCACCGCTGCGTCGCGGCGTCACCGCGCCTCTACCACATGACGACGCGGGAGGGAAGAAGATCAGTGGATACCCGTTGTCTGGGTACCCGGTAACCGGCCGTGCTGGTGCGATCGGCACGCAGGTCACCAACGTCGGGAAGGAATCTGGGGTGGGTAAGCACGGACGAGGCTCGGTTGCAGATCAGTTGATCGCCGCTGGGCAACGGTTGCGGCGACGAGCTGACGACATCGCCGCCACGGTCATTGAGGATGAGACCACCGTAGGTGACCGATCGCTCGCCCTGCCAGATCACACCGTGGAGCCATCGTGGCGTCAGCAGACCCGTGGTGAGCCAACGATGCGGAGCCACGATCGCTCAGCGCCATCACTAGTGAACGGTCATCGGTGGCAACCCGAGTCGCGCGGTGACCGGCATCCGGGTGTTTCGCGGCAGGAGCTCGGGAAGTGATGGCTGACCTCTAGACCGCCGGCTGGCTGTCGGTTGAGCGAGCGACCCCCGACGCTCGGTTCCCGGCGGCCAGCCGGCCACCCCAGGAGTGGAGGTGCTAGAGGCGGTCAGCGGCCGGGGCTCCCCGGGTGCCCGATCTCGGTGCTGGGTGGGTCGGCGAGCCGTAGGTGCACGAAGCTGGAGCCACCGCCAACCCTTGCTCTTTGACAGTTATGTGCTCGGTCCGTGACCGGACCTCTATGTGGCGAGCCCTGCTTGTTTGGCGAGTTTGACGAGCTGGGGGTTGCTGCGTCGGTGCAGCGAGATCAGGACTCGTAGCACTTCGCGGCTCATCGGGGAGACCCTGGCGCTCTGGGGAGCGATGTCCCACGCCTGGATCAGCGAGGTTTGCGCGCTGTCTCGGTCGCCGAGGTCGAGGTGGGCGCGGGCGGTGTTGGTGTGGACGGCGATGAGCCGAGTGGGTGGCAGTCCGGTGTTGGTGCGGAACAGGTCCTCGGCGAGGCGGATGACCTCGCGGGAGTCAAAATCTGCTAGGATAAAGGTCTGTCGCTACGACCGTTTGAGCCCAAGTCCCGTTGACGTGAATGGGGACATCCCAGCGAATCTTATAAGTCTTATCCTGGTCGAACATGCGTCTGGCCTCCTTCTGCTCGGGTGTAGTGGATGGCCTTAACACCACGTTGTGCGTGAGGTGATCGCCGGGTATAAAATCACTATCGGCGTCCCGACGCTACGAGCCGTAAGTACTCCGAAGATCAGATATCCGGATCAGGATATCAAGCGACCTGTCCGG
>JBOHFU010000870.1:0-1788 GCA_050699675.1 Pseudonocardiaceae bacterium | reverse complement strand
CCACCATCCCCGCCTCGACCTACCCGGGCGCGACCGACACCCCGACCATCGTGGTACCGAACCTGCTTGTGGTGCCGGAGAGCCTGGACCCGGCCACCGCATGTGTCCTGACCAAGACCCTGTTCGAGCGCAAGCCTGATCTGGCTGCGGTCAATCCGGCCGCCGAGAACATCGTCTTGCAGCTTGCTCGCCAGACCGACCCAGTCCCACTGCACTCCGGCGCGAAGCAGGCCCTGGACATCCTCGGCGCGCCCTAACCTTGATGGTGCGGCACCCGTTCGTGTCATCGAACCCAGCGGCTGGAGGCGACCGTTGATGAGCAGCGTGAACCATCGGTGGCGCTGCGCGCTGCTCTTCGTGATTGTGCTGCTCGCGGCGGTCTCGGCGGTAGTCCAGCTTCATGCTTGGGGCTTGGGCTGGGGGCGGCCGCTGCGTTGGGCATCGCACAGACGGTGCCGGCGGCCGCGGTCGAGCGGTGGCCCGTCTGGAGTTGGTCGGTGGCCGCCGGCGCGTTGACCGTGTCGACGTTCCTCGGCGTGGGGCAGGGTGTCCTGCGGTGGCCCTGGCCCGCGGCGAGCTGCCTAGCCGTGCTAGTGGCCGTGGCGGTGGTCTCGGCAACCCACCGGCGTAGGGACGCCATAGCGGTCGGGGCGCTGCAGGGTATGCGTGAGCGGGTCACGGCGGCCGGCGGCACGGTCAGTGCCGGTCCCACGCCCCAAGGCGGGTTCGCGGTCGTCGTGCAGCTGCCCTCAGGCGGCGGGGGTAGGTGGTGATCCGGGTGGTGGTGGCCGACGACGAACCGTTGGCCCGCGACGGGCTCGCGGCGTTGATCGGCTCGGCACCCGACATCGAGGTCATCGCCACCGCCGCCAGCGGGGCCGAAGCGGTACAGCTCGCGCGAGACCTGGTCCCGGACGTGGTCGTGATGGACGTGCGCATGCCGGTCCTCGACGGCATCGCCGCCACCGCCGAGCTGCTCACCGAAGTGCCGGCCCGATCTCGGCCGCGGGTGCTGGTGCTGACCACCTTCGACCTTGACGAGTACGTCTATGACGCCCTGGCGGCTGGGGCGAGCGGGTTTCTGCTCAAGGACGCCGGGACGGCGGAGTTCGTGCGGGCGGTGCGCCTGGTGGCCGCTGGCGAAGCGCTGCTGGCGCCGTCGGTGACCCGCCGGCTGATCGAGGAGTTCACCCAGCGCCGCCGACCCGCCACCACACTCCGGACGCTCGAGGCGCTGACCGCGCGGGAGCGCGACGTACTGGCTGCGGTGGCACGGGGCCTGTCGAACGCCGAGGTCGCCGACGAGCTCGTGGTCGCCGAGGAGACCGTGAAGACCCACGTCAGCCGCATCCTGTCCAAACTCGGGTTGCGCGACCGCGCCCAGGCCATCGTCGCCGCCTACAACGCGGGCCTGGTAGTCCCGCAGCGCCGCACCCCGCCCCACTGAGTTGCCGGGCTCCCTCTCGCGAGCTACGCCGAAGATCGCTCTCAAGACCGACGTCGGGAGATCACGGCGTTCGTAGCGTCTCGGATATGACCACTCTCGCCGTCCGAGCGCGGTACAAACGGCGGCGGCTGCCCCCGCGCGCCCGTAAGATTGCCCTCACGTTCCATGTTGCCGTCTCGGTGGGCTGGCTCGGCAGCTCCTACACCATGCTGGTGCTAGGAGGCTAGGTCCGACGAAGTCGGTTTGATCGAGTCAAAGTTGGTGGTTCATGCGGCGAGTCCGGCCTGTTGGGTGAGTTGGTCGAGAGCGCGTTGGTAGTTGCGGGCGGCGGTGCGCAGGGT
>JBOHFU010000869.1:0-1790 GCA_050699675.1 Pseudonocardiaceae bacterium | reverse complement strand
TCGTCGCGCTGCGACAGAACCGCCCGAAACCGGGGCGGCCGGCGACCGGGCTGGCGGTGCTGCGGGTTCAGGTCGACAACCAGCGCGAGGAGCCTGTGCTCGACTTCTGGCGCTGCCCGATGCTCCCGCTGCGCGACCCCGACGCCCGCACGGGGCACGCCGATAGCTTCGACGACATCCCTGCTGACGCCGACCCCGTCGATGACCTGCCGTGGGGGTGGCAGCTCGGCGCGTTCCGGCCCACCGTGACCGAACCCGGCATGGTTTACGACATCGAGGTGCGCGACACCGTGACCGGTGCCCCCGAGCTGGTCAGGGCCACCCTCAACCTCGCGGCCACGCACACCGACCCCGGCGCCTCGGCGTACGGGCGTCGCCTGGTCTACGGCGGGCACACCATCTCGATCGCCGGGGCGCACGCCACCCGGGCGCTGCCCGACCTGATCACGATCGTGGCCTGGCGCAGCTGCGACCACACCGGCCCGGTGTTCGAGGGCGACGTGCTGCGCACCGAGCTGCACGTTGAGGCCGTCCACCAGCGCGACGGTTACCAGCTGATCGACCTGCGAGCGGTGGTACACAGCTGCCCGGCGGAGGAAGCTGGGGACCAGACCGCGGCGCAGAAGCCGGTGCTCGACTGGCGGTTCGTTGCGCTCGCACGTTGATCGAAGGTTGCGAATAGCGAGGTGAGGGATGACCGGGATCCTGGCGGGGATGCGGGTGGTGGAGGGCTCGGCTTTCGTGGCGGCACCGCTCGGCGGGATGACCCTGGCCCAGCTCGGCGCGGACGTGATCCGGTTCGATCCGATCGGCGGCGGCCTGGACGCCACCCGCTGGCCGGTCACCGCAGACGGCAAGAGCCTGTTCTGGGCGGGGCTGAACAAGGGCAAGCGCTCGATCGCGGTCGACCTGCGATCGCCGCGAGGCAGGGAGCTGCTCACGGACCTGATCACCGCGCCCGGCGATGACGCGGGGCTGTTCCTGACGAACTTCCCGGCCGCGGGCTGGCTGGACTTCAACAAGCTCACGTCCCGGCGCCCCGATCTGATCATGGTCAACATCGTTGGGAACGCCGACGGCTCGTCCGCGGTCGACTACACCGTCAACCCCGCCACCGGCTTCCCCTGGGCCACCGGCCCCAGCAACCTGTCCGACCCGTTCAACCATCTGCTGCCGGCCTGGGACGCGATCACCGGCACGCTGGCCGCGACCGGGCTGCTAGCCGCCGAGCGCAAGCGGCGGATCGACGGGATCGGCCAGTTCGTCCGGCTCGCCCTGTCCGATGTGGCGTTCGCAATGGTCGGACACCTCGGCAAGATCGCCGAAGTTCAGATCAACAAGCACGAGCGGCCGAAGTACGGCAACTACCTGTACGGAGCGTTCGGGCGCGACTTCGCCACCAGGGACGGCAAGCGGGTCATGGTGGTCGGCCTGACCGCGCGCCAGTGGCACAGCTTGGTGGCCGCGGTCGGGATCGCTGACGCGTGCGTCCAGGTCGAGAAGCTGCTCGGGGTGGATCTGAGCAAGGAGGGCGACCGGTTCACCGCGCGGCACGTGATCGGTGCGCTCATCGATCCGTGGGTCAACAGCCGCACGCTGCGCGAGGTCCGCGAGGTCTTCGACGCGCACGAGGTGTGCTGGGGCCCGTACCAGACCTTCGCTGAGCTGATCACGACCGATCCACGCTGCTCACCCGTCAACCCGATGTTCGCCGCAGTCGACCAGCCCGGTATCGGCACCTATCTCATGCCCGGCTCGCCGCTCGACTTCACCGCCATGGACCGGGTACC
>JBOHFU010000868.1:0-1795 GCA_050699675.1 Pseudonocardiaceae bacterium | reverse complement strand
GCACAGCAGGCGACCACTGTACGGCCTCTCGCTATCGAGATGGTGGATGCTGGCACCCTCGCGGCGCACCTCGTCACAGGCGAGGCGGTCGCGGCAGGCCGGCGTGCCAAGAGGGGTCGATATCGCGCCCTGTGCGGTGTCGAGGTGCTCTCTGCGAGTCTCACCGAGCCGGGACGTGGCCGCTGCCCGTCGTGCAGATCAATCCCTGCGCAGAGATCGAGGGGTGCGCGATGACCTGGTACCTGCAGTCGATGGGCCAACACGCCACCACCATCGGTGTGCTCGCTCGCGGCACGGTGGTGCGCCGGGTCGTGGTCACGCTGGACGCCACGATCAACACCGCGGCGACCCCTGACCTTGGCCCAAGCCGTCGAGGTGGCCCAGGCGATCCTGGCGGCGGCCCGATGAGGCTGGGATACGAAAGACATGGAAGAGAGCAGACGTCATGAGCACGGCGTTCGTCGTCGCGATATCGGTGATCGCCTTCACGGGCGGGAACCTCGTCATACGGTGGTCGCTTCCCCAGAGATCGAGGATGTCTCGATGACCGACCCGGGCAAGGCCATCGACGCGACGATCTGCGTCGAGTGCACGGCGCACTCCAGCGGCAAGGGATTCTGCAACCTACGGGTGACCCGCCGCGACAGCGGTGAGATCGTCCTCGACCCACACGTCGCCGGCTCGTGCGTGATCGTCCTCGACGAGACCGCCGCCACTGCGCTGTTCGACCTGCTCGGGGCGTGGCTGGGATGAATGGGTCCAGGCCAGCCAACCCTGACGCCCGCGCGGCGACGTCGAACTGCGTGACCGGAAAGCATCCTTATGCAACCGAGGCCGACGCCCGGGACGCACTGCTGGCCACTCGCGTCGCCGCGGCGCTGCGGGACAACACACGGCGCCGTGAGCGGCGTTGCTACGCCTGCCCCGACTGCGGGCACTGGCACCTGACCAGTAGTCCTGACCGAGTCGGCCGTCCTCCCTACGCCAAGCGCCGTGGGACCGACCGTGACACTGACACCGCTGCTCTGGAGGTCATCCCCAGGCGAGGTTGAGGTCACGGTGCGTGAGCCGACACCTACTCGCCTCCCATCCGCCGCGTGCTGTGGTGCACGGTGCGAAAGGCGTCCAGGACCGTGTCGCTGAACAGCACGAACCGGGCCTCGCGCACGGTGGTGGGGGTGTTCTGGACGGTGGTCAGCGCGATGCGGGCGGCGTCGGCCAAGGGCCACCCGTAGACGCCAGCGGACACTGCGGGGAAGGCGACGGTCTGGACGCCGAGTTCGTCGGCCACCCGCAGTGACTCGCGGTAGCAGGAGGCGAGCAGCTCGGAGCGGTCCTCGGACTCGGAGTGCACCGGACCGACGGTGTGGATCACCCATCGGGCCGGCAGCTCACCGGCGGTGGTGGCGACCGCCTGGCCAGTGGCCAGACCGTCGCGGTAGCGGCCGGCTCGTAGGGCCCGGCACTCCGCGAGGATTGCCGGCCCACCGCGGCGGTGGATCGCGCCGTCGACGCCGCCCCCGCCGAGTAGCGAGCTGTTGGCGGCGTTCACCACGGCGTCGACGTGCTGGTCGGTGATATCGCCCTGCACCAGGGTGATCCGCGCTGCCATTACCTCAATGTAGTCACCGGCGCGTGTGGCAGACTCCTTCCCTCGCGGCACACCATGCCTCTAGGGGAACACGATGAGTAGCGAGAACCAGTGGTTCAGCGCCGCCAGCGATACCGGCAACCTGCTCACCGGCACAGCGCTGGGCGCTCTGGTGGGCGGGAGCGGCGCGACGCATGGCTTCTC
>JBOHFU010000867.1:0-1798 GCA_050699675.1 Pseudonocardiaceae bacterium | reverse complement strand
CCGGAACCCGACACCCGAGGCGACACTCGGGCCCTCGACCTGCCCACACCCCAAAAACAGCCACCAGAAGATCACAAACCAGAACCGAAGATCACTTCATGCCGTTACTCGCGGAATCGGGTCTGACGGTTGGTGGAGCTGCAGGCCGTCACACTGTCCCAACGGGTGCCGGGTCTTTATTTCAGCTGCACTCGTTGCCCGGTGGGGGTGACGGTGAACTGCCAGCGGTCGGCGTCCGGGCTGCCTGCGTCGATCCACCAGTGGTAAGCGGCTTCGACCTCATCCCAGAGCCGGCGGGGTCCGGACTGGAGTACGGGGAATTCGTCTTCGTCGGCGTCTGGGGTGGTGTGGGTGAGCTTGGCCCAGGAGCCCCAGGGGTCTACCAGCCACAGGACGCCGACGGGATCGTCGGGTTCCCAGGGCCAGTAGCGCCACTGGCAGCCTGCTACCCGTTGACAGATGGCGAGTCGGGCGCCGTGGGGTCCGGTGACGTTGTGGGGGTGGCAGGTGGTGGTGCTGGCGTCGGTGCGGTCCGGGTCACTGCTGACCTCGCTAGTGGTGGGCTTGACCGCGCCGCGCGCCTCCCGCTGCTCGCGAAGCCACATGAAGTTGCTCTCGGCGACGATGTTGCCCTGTGCGGTGCCGTCGTCGTTGACGGTTAACGCCAGCAGTCCGCCGGTGTAGGTGTCCGCCCAGGGCAGCAGGATCCGGCCACCGGGCCGGGTCTGGGCCACCCAGGGGTACGGGATCCGGTTCGCGGCCGCGGTGGCGATCACTCGGTCATACAGGGCGCCGGCAGGGTAGCCCAGGGCGCCGTCACCGGTGGCCACCGTGACGGCCCCGAACCCGGTATCGGACAGCGCCGCTCTGGCGTGGGTGGCGATGTCGGGGTCGATCTCGATACTGGTGACTTGTTCGGCGCCGAGCCGGTGGGCCAGCAACGCGGCGTTGTAGCCGGTCCCGGTGCCGATCTCCAGCACGCGGTGGCCTTCGTGGGCGTCGAGCGCGGCCAGCATCACCGCGACAATGACCGGACCCGACGCCGAGCTGGTGGGCATCGCGCCGCCGAGGCCGGGCCCGGCAGGGTGCCCATCGTCCACCTGGGTGATCACGTAGTCACCTGCGTAGGCCAGTGTCAGCCATCGTTCCGGATCCTGCTCGCGATGCAAAGTCACTAGAGCCGGCGGGGGACCTGCGTCGTTGTCGACCCACAGTGTGGCGGGCAGGAAGCGATGCCGCGGCACCGTCAGCAGCGGGGCTCGCCACGGCGCGAACGCGACTCGCCATCTGGTCAGGAATTCCTCGGCGGTGAGGGCATCGACCATCCGGCGCCGCAGCTCCGCGGGGTCAACGGAGGTCACGGGGGTCCCGGGGCGGCGGGTCATCTCTCTTTTCGTGCTTACCCGGCTCGCGCGGCGGGGGTGGTTGCCCTGGTTTGTGGCCATCACCAGACGGGTCAGGCTGCGGCTTCGGGGGGTCGTGCTTGGCCATGTGATCTCCTCTCACTTTTTGGGGTGGTCGCTGGAGTGTGGTGTGGACTGCGGCGAGGACGTCGATCTCCCGGCAGAGCCGTAATGAGTTCTCGTGCGGCGGGTGCACCCAGCGCAGCGGTTCGCGGGGGGTGAGTGTGGGCGGCAGCAGCAGGTTTGTGGTGACCCGCTTCACCCCGGATGGCCATGGCAGCCTTACCGGGTATGGCTCGCTAGCCAGCAGCACCCGGTTTGTGGGGGCGTTGGGGTGGGTCAGCACTGCTGGCTGGCAACGCCGGGCGGTGAGGATCTCGGTCACCTCAGCGGCC
>JBOHFU010000866.1:0-1798 GCA_050699675.1 Pseudonocardiaceae bacterium | reverse complement strand
CTAGAACGAGCCAAAGAACGACAGGACGGAAAGCCACGATGGCGAACTACTCCGCCGCCGATGTCAAGCGAATCCGGGACCTGACTGGTGCCGGGATGATGGATTGCAAGAGAGCCCTGGAAGAGTCCGGCGGCGACTTTGACCAGGCGGTCGAGCTCCTGCGCATCAAAGGTGCCAAAGACGTCGGGAAGCGGGCCGAGCGCACCACCGCCAACGGCCTGGTGGCCGCCGAGGGTGGCGTGATGATCGAGCTCAACTGCGAGACCGACTTCGTGGCCAAGGGCGCCGACTTTCAGGAGCTCGCCGACAAGATCGTCGCCGGGGCGGTCCGGACCCGGCCGGCCGATGCCGAATCGCTTGCCCAGGCCGAGCTGAACGGCGGCACGGTGGCCGACGCGGTGCAGGCCGTCTCGGCCAAGATCGGCGAGAAGCTGCACTTGCGCCGGGTGGTGTCCTTCGACGGTGAGGTGGCCACTTACCTGCACCGCCGCGCCTCGGACCTGCCGCCCGCGGTGGGCGTGCTGGTCGAATACGACGGTGGGTCCCCCGAGACGGCGCGTGCCGTGGCGATGCAGGTGGCCGCAATGAAACCGCGCTACGTCACCCGGGATGACGTGCCCGCCGAGGTACTGGCCAGCGAGCGGCGCATCGCCGAGGAGACCGCCCGCCAGGAGGGCAAGCCTGAGCAGGCCCTGCCGCGGATCATCGAGGGTCGCCTCAACGGCTTCTTCAAGGACACCGTGTTGCTGGAGCAGTCCTCCGTGCAGGATTCCAAGAAGACCGTCAAGACCGTCCTGGATGCCGCCGGTGCGACGGTGCGACGGTTCGCGCGCTTCGAGGTCGGCCAGGCCTGAGCCAGGATGAACGCCGACCGGTTGGTGGTTCCCGCGTACCGCAGAGTGATGCTCAAGCTCGGCGGTGAGATGTTCGGCGGCGGCGGCGTCGGGGTGGACCCCGACGTCGTCAAGGCCGTCGCGCGGCAGATCGCCGACGTGGTCGCCACCGGGGTGCAGATGGCCGTGGTGATCGGCGGAGGGAACTTCTTCCGTGGCGAAGAGCTGCAGCAGGGCGGTATGGAACGCTCCCGGGCCGACTACATGGGCATGCTTGGCACCGTGATGAACTGCCTGGCCCTGCAGGACTTCCTGGAACGCGAGCACAAGATCGACACCCGGGTGCAGACCGCGATCACCATGGGCCAGGTTGCCGAGCCTTATATCCCGCGGAAGGCCATCCGGCACCTCGAGAAGGGCCGCGTGGTGATCTTCGGGGCTGGTGTCGGGATGCCCTACTTCTCCACCGACACCACCGGAGCCCAACGGGCGCTGGAGATCGGTTGCGAGGTCCTGCTGATGGGCAAAGCGGTCAACGGGGTGTACACCGACGACCCCAAGATCGATCCCTCGGCCACGATGTTCCGCCACATCACTCATCGTGAGGTGCTCGAGCGGGGGCTCAAAGTAGCCGACGCCACCGCGATCAGCCTGTGCATGGACAACAAACTGCCGATCATCGTGTTCAATCTGCTCACCGAAGGCAACATCGCGCGTGCGGTGCGGGGTGAACCGATGGGGACCTTGGTCAGCTCCCCGGCGTGAGACCGGCCGGTCGTGCGGTGGCCGCCCCCCAAGGGAGATGTCACAGGGAGATGTCACAGGGAGATGGACCCAGGGGAGATACTGGGATAGGCCAGGCCGCCCAGGCGCCAGCCGGGTGCCGGACAAGGAGCAGCCGTGATCGACGACACCCTCCTCGACGCTGAGGAGAAGATGGACAAGGCTGTGTCGGTTGCCAAGGA
>JBOHFU010000865.1:0-1808 GCA_050699675.1 Pseudonocardiaceae bacterium | reverse complement strand
GGCTACGGCGATCGCCGCGGTGATCACCCAGGGGGGCATCGCGGTGACCGGCTCAGTGGTACGGGTGACCGGCTCTGGTCTGGGCTGCCCGACCTGGCCGCAGTGTTTCCCGGGCAGCTTGGTGCCGGAACCACATCCGGACGTCGCCGCGCTCAACCAGTGGATCGAGTTCGGCAACCGCCTGCTCACCGGTCTGGTCGGCCTTGTCGGGCTGGCCTGCCTGGTGGTCGCGTTGCTGGTCCGACCCCGGCGCCGGCGGCTGATTCTGCTGGCCGCGACGATGCCACTGGGTGTCGCGGCACAGGCCGTCCTCGGGGGTATCACCGTCCTGACCGGGCTGGCCTGGTGGACCGTCGCCGCGCACTTTCTCGTGTCGATGGTGCTGGTGTGGCTGGCGGTCCTGCTAGTCGCCGCCTTCGCCGAGGGCGACGCCCCGCCGCGCTGGCACCTGCCTGGTCCGCTGCGCGGCTTGCTGGGCACCGCCACTGCGGTGCTGGCGGCGTTGCTAGTCGCCGGGACCCTGGTGACCGCGGCGGGGCCGCACGCCGGCGACACAGCTACTCCCCGGCTCGCGGTGGGTGTCCCGGCGATGGCGCAACTGCACGCCGATCTGCTCGTCGGCTTCCTCGGATTGCTTGCTGGCCTGGGGTTCGCCCTGCGTGCGGTGGGTGTGCCGGCCCGCACCTGGCGGCGCTACCTGGTGCTGGTCGGCGTGGTCCTCGCCCAGGGCACGCTCGGTGTCGTGCAGTACCTCACCGGGGTGCCCGAAGTCCTGGTCTCGCTGCATGTCCTGGGTGCCGCCTCGGTGGTCGTGGCAATGGCCGCGCTCTGGACCGGCTGCCGGACCCGCGATCACGTGCCGCTACCGAGCACCACCACGGGCAGCCCGCGACCGGTGGCAGCACAGCTTCAGTAGCGAGGCCGGCGCGACGCCCGTCAACGGCTGTAGTGGTACCTGGACGCCGCGATCCGGATTTCGTCCTCAACGACCCGGTACACCAGCCGATGCTCATCCGTGATGCGGCGTGACCAGTAGCCCTGGAAGGCGTGCCGCAACGGTTCCGGCTTGCCGATCCCCTCGTTGCCGTTGCGGACGATGTCCTGGATGAGTGCGTTGATCCGGCGTAGTACCTTGCGGTCCTGCGCCTGCCACCACAGGTAGTCGTCCCAGGCGAGCTCGTCCCAGACCAGCTTCACTCGACGAGATCGTGGACGGTGCCCGAGCCCGACTCCAGCCGGTCGATCGAGGCGAGCAGCCGGCGCGCGTTCTCCGGACTGCGGACCAGGTAAGCCATCTCCTTGAGAGACTGGTAGTCGTCCAGCGAAACAATCACCACAGGTTCGTGGCCCGCCCGGGTGATGACGACCTCCTCCCGGTCGTTGACCACGGAGTCGAGCGTCTCAGCGTAACGCGCGCGAGACTCTGAGTAGCTCATTGTCTTCACGGCAACTCCTCACCAGGATGTACAACAAACTGTACGCCACCGGTGACACCGGCGGCGAGGGAGTCTCGGTCGGCGCCGGGCTTGGGATATTTTCGAGGGTCGTGAGCCATGATCCTGCGCCCGACCAGATCGCCGCCTACCTCGATTGGTACTTCGACCGGAACCCGGTGCACGCCGACGCGCTCGGCGCGCCCGGGTACTCCCACCGGCTCGGCGACTTCAGCGCCACCGCCTTCGACAGTCGCGAGCGGGAGGTCAGCGGATGGCTGTCCCGGTTCGAGGCCGAGCCGGTCGGGATCGACCGGGACCTCGTGGTGTCCGTGCTGCGCGGGGAGTTGCTGATGGCCGGGTGGCCTGCCTGGC
>JBOHFU010000864.1:0-1815 GCA_050699675.1 Pseudonocardiaceae bacterium | reverse complement strand
CCCCCCCCCCCCCCCCCCCCCCCCCCCCCCCCCCCCCCCCCCCCCCCCCCCCCCCCCCCCCCCCCCCCCCCCCCCCCCCCCCCCCCCCCCCCCCCCCCCCCCCCCGGCATCGAAGAAGGGGGCTCGCGGGGGAAAGATGGTTTCCCCCGCGGGAGCGAGCCGAAGGCGAGGGACGGTCACTCCTCCAGCTCGACCAGAACGGCCCCGCCGGCGACCTGGTCGCCCTCCGTCACGAGGATGCGTCGGACGACCGCCTCGTAGGGGGAGACGAGCGGCGTCTCCATCTTCATCGCCTCGAGGACGACGAGAGGCTGGCGCGGCTCGACGCGGTCGCCCTCGCCCGCCAGAACGCGGATGACGACGCCCGGCATGGGTGCGACGAGCGCGCTCTTCACGCCGGCGCCGCCCTCGCCGTGGACGAAGTCCTCCACCCTGGGAGGAGGGGGCAACGGCTTCGCATCCCTGCTCGCTCGCCAGGGAGGAGCGACCTCGGCGAACCGGGAGAGCGGCGGGTTCTCGCTCAGGAAGGCGGTCGTCGTCCGTCCGGCGCGCACCTCCGGATGGTCGACCAGCCAGCGGAGGAAGCCGAGGTTCGTCGTCACGCCGCCGACTCGGGTCTCCCGCAGCGCGCGCGACAGGAGCGCGAACGCCTCCTCGTGCGTGTCGGCGCCTGCGATCACCTTGGCGATCAGCGGGTCGTACGCGACCGGGACGGCGTCGCCGGCGTCGACTCCCGCGTCCACCCGAACGCAGCGCGGCAGCTCGAGACGTTCGATGCGACCCGCCTGGGGCAGGAAGGTGAGCGGATCCTCGGCGTAGAGGCGCACCTCGACGGCGTGGCCGGCCGGCTCGCGCGACTCGAGCCCGAGCCGGTCGCCCGCGGCGATCCGGAGCTGCTGCTCGACGAGGTCGAGGCCGGTGACGAGCTCTGTGACGGGGTGCTCGACCTGGAGACGGGCGTTCAGCTCGAGGAAGAAGAACTCGCCCGCCGCGAGCATGAACTCGGCCGTGCCAGCGCCTCGGTAGCCGACCGCGCGCGCGAAGGCGACGGCCGCCGCGGCCATGGCCTCGCGGAGGTCCGGGTCGAGCGCAGGAGAGGGGCTCTCCTCGAGCACCTTCTGGTGGCGGCGCTGGATCGAGCACTCGCGCTCGCCCAGGTGGACGACGTCGCCGTGCGCGTCGGCGAGGAGCTGGATCTCGACGTGGCGCGGGCGCTCGACGTAGCGCTCGCAGAAGACCCGCTCGTCGCCGAAGCCCGCCTTCGCCTCGCGGCGCGCGGCCTCGAGCGCCTCGTCCAGGTCCTCCGGAGCCCGGACGACCCGCATGCCCCGCCCGCCTCCGCCGGCGGCCGCCTTGACGATGAGCGGATAGCCGACCTCGTCGGGGGCGCCGCTGGGCACGACCGGGACGCCCACTTCGTGCGCAAGGCGCTTGGCCTCGAGCTTGTCGCCGGCCGTCCGTAGCGCCTCCGAGGTCGGCCCGACCCACGCGATCCCGGCCCCCTCGACGGCTTCGGCGAAGTCGGCGTTCTCGGCGAGGAAGCCGTAGCCGGGGTGAATGGCGTCGGCGCCCGTCTCCTGCGCCGCGCGGACGTGCTCCTTCGCGTCGAGGTAGCCGGCGATCGGGACGACCTCGTCGGCCTGGCGCGTGTGGTACGCGCCCTCGTCGTCGGGCGCCGCCACGGCGACCGTGCCGATGCCCAGGCGCCGGCAGGTGCGGAAGACCCTCGCTGCGATCTCGCCGCGGTTGGCTACGAGGAGCTTTCGGATCTCCACGCGGGCGCTCGCTTCTCCAGGAAGGCGCGGAGGCCGTCCT
>JBOHFU010000863.1:0-1815 GCA_050699675.1 Pseudonocardiaceae bacterium | reverse complement strand
GACCTAGATCATTCACGCTGATCCATAACTTCATGATCGTCTGGATTTGGGGGGGTGATCGGCGCAGATGGCGATCTTGGGTATGGCGATGGTCCCGATGGTGCTCGGGTGGGCGCCGGTTTCCACGGTTCGGCCGGGTGGTGCTGGTGGGTCGGGATGGTGGTGGGTGTGTCAGGCGGGGTGTGGGGCTTGGAGCCGGTCCCAGGCGGTGGCGAGGTCTTGGGCCCAGGCCCAGCCGGGTGGGACTTTCAAGATCTTGCGTCTGGGGTGGGTGAGGAGGCGGGCTGGGGTGGACAGGAGCGGAGAACCGCAGGGTCGTGGTCCCGGCCTTGGCCAGGTCGCCGGCTAGGGCCAGGTGCCGCAGCCAGGCGGTCAGCGAGGTTGCCAGGGCGGCCAGTTGCAGCCAGGCGGTGTTGCGGTGGTAGTCGATGGAGGGCAGGTTGCGGGCGCCGCCGGCCTTGAGTTGTTTGACCCGGCCTTCCACGTGCGCCTGGGTGCGGTGGCGGGCGTCGAGCCACTGGGTTTGCCCGGTGGCGGTGTTGGTGGCGAACGCGCCGTACTCCCAGTCGGGGTCCTCACCGAGCTTGGCCGGCTTGCCGGCCGGTCGGGGGACACGGCGGGCGATGACCCGCAGGTCGGTGGGCCAGGTGGCGAGACGGTCCCCGCCGTGCCCGGCGCGCAGGATCCCGGTCAGGTCCGCCACCTGCGCCTCGGAGTCGCAGACACCGTCGGCGTCGAGCGCCTCACCCCAGTCGCGCTGGCGTAGTTCGCTGATCCCGCCCAGGGTCCGCTCGTCCACCGGCCAGCCGATCGTGTACTCCACCCGCCGGGCCCGCTTCCCGTGCACCGTAGCGGTGTTCAGGCCGCTCAGATAGTCGATGATCTCGTGGGAGGCACCCGCACCGTCGATGCTGACCAGCACGTCGGTGCGCCAGGTGGCGGGGCTCTGGGTGAACGCGGCGTCCAGGACCGCGAGGTGGTCCGACGCGGTGAACGACCCGGCGTTGCCCGGGCGCAGCATCACCGCGAGGCTGTCGCCGATGTTGGCACACCATGCGGTCAAAGGGGTGGAACCCGAAGCCCTGCTGGTCGGTCCCCGCCGCCCGGTCCTTGGACCTGGCGGCCTCGAGCAAGGTGGCATCCAGGCCGACCACCAGCACCGGACGCGGTCGCGCGGACTCCTGCGCAGCCGGGCGGGTCAGATCCTTCCCGGCGACCTTCACCGCCGGCACCTGCCCATGCCGGGCCACGATCCCAGCCCATGCCTTCGCCCGCGCGCCCGCGCTGGCACGGGCCAGCCGCCGGCCCGGCAGACCATCGGCGCGCAACCACCCGGCCAGCTCGTCCAACACGCGCAGCATCGTGGTGTCCAACGCCCCACCACCGGGCCCGAGCACCTCCTCCTGCGCGGTCATCGCCTCGATGTCACTCAGACACGTCGCTCCCGCGGCCAGCGAGCACGCCGCGTCCACCAACGCCCGACCCCGATGCCGCGACGGGAAAACCCCGCCCTGGCCATCACCTCCGCCAACTCGGTGCACAACCCGAGCCGGTCCGCCAGCAACCGTGCCAGCACCACCCCGGCCGCCGCCACCGTCCCCGCCCCACCGACCTCGACCGACAACTTCTCCGACCACGCCAGCGCGGGATCCACCACCCCACGTCCACTCCTTGTAGCCTGCACCTGAAAGGGTGCCCCTTCCTCGCAACCGATACGGCCCTCAACAACCCGTACCATCGCAGCTCAGGGGCACCTTTCACTGCCCCGACACCCCCCGAAACCATGACCATAAAGATCGGGGTGAATACCCCAGG
>JBOHFU010000862.1:0-1817 GCA_050699675.1 Pseudonocardiaceae bacterium | reverse complement strand
CATGCGCACCGAACTGGTCACCGGGTAGCTGTTCAGCTGGGTTTGAGGGCTGGCGGTAGCCATGCGCCGGTGGTGAAGAGTTGGCGGAGGGCGTCGAGTTTGTCGATGCCCCATTTGGTCGCGGTGTCGAGGTAGGAGTGCACGATCGCGAAGTCGATGAGTCCCTGGAGGGTGCGCCAGCTCCCGCCGGAGGTGCGTTGTTGCACCTTGATGGGGCGGACCGCTCGCTCGGCACAATTGTTCGTGAACGGCACGGTGAGATCGACTGCGAAGCGCAGGATCATGTCTTCGTAGCGGGTGAATCGTCGAATCAGCCGGCGGGCCTGGGCCGCGAGGGTGCTGCGTTGGCCGTGGTTGTCGGTCCTGCCTTTGGCGATCGCGCCCAGGTAGTGGTTGCGGATCTGTTTGAGGACAACCGGGTCGAGCTGGTCGGCGCCAGCCGCGCGGGCCTGGTGTGCGGCTTGGTTGGCTTCTAGCAGGGTGTCGGCCATGGCCTGAGCCCAGAGTTGCCCGGCGGGGTCGGCGTCGGACAGGGCGCGCAGGTCTCGCAGGAGATGAGCCGCGCACCAGGCGTGCACGGCGGGCAGGTGGGCATATCCGGAGTACCCATCGCGCATGAGGGTGCCGGTGAACTCGGGGAGCACCCCACCAGCGTCGATGTCGGCGCTGCTGCGTCCACCGACGTGCATCAACGTCAGGTACTCGGTGCAGGCCACATGCACATACGCCAGCGCCCCGGCGGCTCGCCCGGTGGTCTCGTCAGCGTGCAAGACCGGCGCGGTCGGTAACAGGGCTTGCAGGTGCGGCAGGAATCCGCTCTCCAGTAGGTCCGCGGCGCGCCCCCGGACACCGGCCATGAACCCGGTCGAGACCCGGATCCCGGCCAGGGCGTCGAGCACACTGGCGGCCCGCCCGATCGGAAGGTAATGCCCGCAGGTCAACAACGCGGCCAACGCACTGGTCTGCGGGCCGATCCGGACCGGGCTGCCCGGACGCAACACCAGCGCCACTTCGGGATCGGGCGCCACTTCGGGATCGGCGGGCGCAGTGGCAGGCTCGGGTGCGGCAGGTGCGGGGCCACTGGCCTGGTACGGCAGGTCACTACCGGGGTCCACCGGGCGCGGCACATCGGTGGCGGTGGGGTCATTGACCTGCCCACACCCGCCACACCGCCGCGACACCAGCTGGTATTCGGTGACCTTCGGTGGCGGCGGGGAGTCTGCATCCACCACCTGGCGACGGACTCGCGCGGTCTCGGCGGCATCAGCCAACGAGTCAGCACACCGAACACACCGATCCGCAGACACCTCGAAGGTCTCATCCGGATCGGCGACCAAGCTCCGCGACGCTGACGCCGAACCCGGCTGCTTGCCCGGCTTACGACCCGACCGGCTACGGGAGGAGCGTTTGCTCGCGGGCTGCTTATCCCACGGCACGTCCGACGACGGCGGACGCGACGACGTCGAGGAATCCTGACCCACGCGCCGCGCCAGCTCAGCGATCCGATCCGCCTGCTCAGCGATCACCCTCTGCTGCTGCGCCACCATCGACTCCAACTCGCGGACACGGGCGAGCAACTGCTCAACCAACGCCTCCGGCGACCCTGAACCCGACACATCAAGATCATCCCAGGCCACGACCCCAGCACTGGTTACGACACGCCGCCAACATCAACCAGCTGAACAGCTACTTTCTGAGGACTTTCTCCAGCAGTGGCGTTATTCCTGTGATCGCGCGGCTGATCGTCGACTGGGACACGTCGTACGTCTCCGCCAGTTCTACCTGAACTCGATTGCGGCGAATATACGTCAGCGCGA
>JBOHFU010000861.1:0-1818 GCA_050699675.1 Pseudonocardiaceae bacterium | reverse complement strand
GCGATGACGACCGCATCGAGGACGTCTACGAGGACGAGTACGACCAGCACCGTCGGTGACACGGACGCCTGATCGCGCTCGGTCAGAACCGTGGATGATCCCCACGAAGGACAGCACGGACGGCATCTTTCGCGGTGACGTCGACCCCGACGTCACGGGACCTGTGCACCTCACCGAGCACCCACGCCGGCACGTGCCGGGCAGTCAGGACGGCCAGCGCGCGGTCCACCTCAGCCGCCTCGACCACAGCGACCATCCCGACCCCCATGTTGAAGGTGCGTTCCATCTCCGAGCGCTGTACCCGGCCCAGGCGGGCGATCAGGGCGAACTCAGCGGCCGGCGTCCAGCTCCCGCGGTCGAGCACGGCGACCAGCCCGCGGGGCATCACCCGCGCCAGGTTCACCGCTAGCCCGCCGCCCGTGATGTGAGCGAAGGTCCGCACCTCGGTCTCCGCGACCAACGCCAGACAGTCCTTGGCGTAGATCCTGGTGGGTCCGAGCAACTGCTCCCCCAGGGTGCGGCCGAACTCCTCCACATGCCCGTCCAGAGGCATCCGGGCGATGTCCAGGAGCACCTGCCGGGCCAGCGAGTAGCCGTTGGAGTGCAGCCCCGACGAGCCCATCGCCACCACCACGTCACCGGGCCGGACCCGATCGGGCCCCAGGATGGCGTCGGCCTCCACCACGCCCACCCCGGTCGCGGACAGGTCGTAGTCGCCGTCGGCCATCATCCCGGGGTGCTCGGCGGTCTCCCCGCCCAGCAGGGCGCAGCCGGCCTGGACGCAGCCCTCGGCGATGCCCCGGACCAGGTCCGCGATCCGCTCCGGCACGACCTTGCCGACGGCGATGTAGTCCTGCAGGAACAGCGGCTCGGCTCCGCACACCACCAGGTCGTCGACGACCATCGCCACCAGGTCGATCCCGATGGTGTGGTGGGAGTCCATCGCCTGCGCGACTGCGATCTTGGTGCCGACGCCGTCAGTGGAGCTCGCCAGGACGGGCTCACGCCAGCGGTCGAGCTTGAGCTTGAACAGGCCGACGAATCCGCCGATGCCGCCCAGCACCTCGGGACGGCTAGCCCGCTCGGCATACGGGCGCAACTGGGTGACGGCCCGTTCCCCGGCTGCGATGTCCACCCCGGCTGCGGCGTAGGTGGAGTGCGGGCTGTCGGTCTCGGTCATGGCTGGCGGACTCCAGGACACGGGTCTGGTGGCGCGAAAGATGGCCTACGAGCGGGTAACGTCACGCTACCCGTTCGGGGATGGGCGCGGGGCGCGTCGCGGCGCGCCTCACCCCACTCGCAGCGCCGGCTGGTGCAACTCCTGCTGGGCGTCCTCTAGCAGGTACTTACCGATGGACTCGCTGGGCGGCAGCGGGATCGGGTAGCGACCGTCGAAGCACGCTGCGCACAGCCGGGAGGCCGGCTGTTCAGAGGCCGCGATGAGGTTCGCGAGGCTGACGTAGCCGAGACTGTCAGCCCCGATGGAGCGCCGTATCCCATCAACGTCGCTGCCGTCGGCGCCACTAGCGATCAGCTCGGCGCGGGAGGCGAAGTCGATGCCGTAGAAGCACGGCCAGCGCACCGGTGGGCTGGCGATCCGAACGTGTACCTCGATCGCCCCGGCCTCGCGCAGCATCCGGACCAGGGCGCGCTGGGTGTTACCCCGCACGATGGAGTCGTCCACCACCACCAGCCGCTTGCCGCGGATGACGTCGCGCAACGGGTTGAGCTTGAGCCGGATGCCGAGCTGGCGGATCGTCTGCGACGGCTGGATGAAGGTGCGCCCCACGTAGGAGTTCTTCACCAGCCCCGAGCCGT
>JBOHFU010000860.1:0-1819 GCA_050699675.1 Pseudonocardiaceae bacterium | reverse complement strand
GTACCTGGGTATGTGCTCGCCAACGGCATCGAGAGCAACGGCCGCATGCTCGGCCTGGTCTTCCCCGGCCAAGCGAAACCTGGGAACAGCAGACGGCGATCGCGTCTTTGTCGATGAGGCAATCCTGAAGACCAGCGTGAACACCGCGCTCGTCCGCGAGGAGCTGGCTTACGGCGAGCTGTACGCGACTATGCCTCTCGACCTCATCCGGCGGATGCGGCAGCTGGTCACAGCGGCGCGGCAGAGCCGGCAGAACGGTAGCGGTTTCTGGCCGCAGGAGGATGTCACGATCGATGCCCGGGTGCAATTGCAAGGCCTGCCGGATCTGCCCGAACTGATCATGTTTCCCAAGCTTTATCGCCGTCTGGTGACATATTTCAGAGCCGGAAACGTGGGTTTGGCGTCGTTCGACACCTGGGTCCGTGCCGATCCGGTGAACCGCGACGACACAGCGCTCCTGCCGACGGGCGAGCTGGGCAACCTGCATGATCTGTACGACGTGAGCCCGGACGGGATCAGACTGCGTCTCCTACCAGAAGACCTGACCTTCCAGCCGGACCCACCGTTCGCTGACTTGCCGGACTACCCGAGCCTCGGACAGCCATTCAGAGCCGTATCGACTCTAAGTTTGCGCAGGTAGTAGTGTGTTCCCGCTCACAGGCCCGCAGCCCAGCCCCATGCCACCACCGTAACCGGCTGGCGCGCGCCCGGCAGACCCGGTAGCCGTTGGTGTCCGTTTGCCCACTACCGGTGATCTTGCGGAAAGTGGCCCCTGACCTGCGGCGATCCTGCAACCGGGATCTTCGTTTCCGCAGGTCGCCCGCAACGTCGCGTCCTCCCGCGCGACGTCGTCGAACAGCTCGTAGGAGCCGCGGCAGGCGGCCCCGGGCAGGTGCGGCGTACCGCGCAGGATCGTGCCGACCAGCGCCACGACGCCGTCGGATCCATGGTGCGCAGTGTTCACCACCAGGCGGGCGCACCCGAGACCGTGACCACCCGCCCGTTCGGGCGGGCAGGGGTATGCCGCGTAGCCTGTCGCTACCTCCTTGCCGAGGTTCCGCCCCGGGGCATCGGCAGGGGGTCCCGGCAAGGAGAGGGGTTTCGTGGACGTGGAGGACGCGCGCACGATCGGCCGGCGGCTGATGCACATCCGCAAGTCGCGGGGCAAATCGCTGCGGGTGGTCGCGGACCTGTCCGGTGGCGTGATCAGTGCGTCGACCTTGAGCCGGATAGAGAACGGGCTACGCGCGCTGGACAGCCGCGCCGAGATCGTGGCCATAGCTGACGTGCTCCAGATCGCCCCGTCCGAGCTGACCAGAATGCCGGAACCGACAGCCGGCAACGGAGAAGGCCCAGCGGTGAAGGCGGTACGTCGGGCGCTGATCGCGGTCAGTCGCAACGATCCGTCCGGGCGGGTTGCGCCGGTTGAGGTGCTCCGCACCCGGGTAGAGGCGCTGGTCGTGGCTCAGCGGCAGTGCAATCACGAGCGAGTGGGTCACGAGCTGCCCGCACTCATCCGTGATCTGCACACGAGCCTGGCTGCAGGGCGGGACGTGCGAGACCTGCTTGCGATGGCGGTCTTGCTGCACGTCCAGGGCTCTCACGCTTTCTTGGGAGAGATGGGAGCGTCAGGCGATCTGTGCTGGCAGACTGCCACGCTGGCCGCGCAGTTCGCCCGGGAGCACGGCGGGCCCGAGATTCTCGGCCTGGCCACCTTCGGTGCGGCGAACGGGCTGCTAGCAGCTGGAGAGTTCGACATGGCGCAGGCCGAACTCGACTCGCTTCCCGCCCTACCGACGACTACCGGCACCGCCAAGCA
>JBOHFU010000859.1:0-1820 GCA_050699675.1 Pseudonocardiaceae bacterium | reverse complement strand
TGGCCCGTTTGGAGCTGGCCCGTTTGGAGCTGGCCCGTTTGGAGCTGGCCCGTTTGACGGCTGTCCGACCAGGACGACATCAGGCACCCCGGGACTGCGCCGCGCCTGGACCCGGACCTCGGCCAGGGGGGTGGGGACCTTCGGTGTCGCGGGCACTGATGCCTCCCGGTCAGCGCGTGGCGAGGCCCCCGGTGTGCCTTCCAGGCACCAACCGAGGCCACGTGACGATGGACGGTGGGGGGCAGACCATCACTCCACGACAGCTCGTAACGCCTCACCGAGTTCGCCTGCCTCGTCCGCCGACATCTCGACGACAAGCCGTCCACCGCCCTCGAGGGGGACCCGCATCACGATGCCCCGTCCCTCCTTCGTCACCTCGAGGGGACCGTCGCCGGTCCGTGGCTTCATGGCCGCCATAGCGTGCTCCCTCCGTGCATTCGTCACCGCAGGTGGCCACGCGACACCGGTGACCCCCTGCATTCTCCCTTATCGCCGCAGGGCCCCGAAAAGCAACCGATGATCTCGGCTAGGTGCAGCCCACCGTCCACCTGGGACCCGCGCGCTCACCAGCGCCGGAGCTCACCCTGCGGTGCGGCGGAAGCAACCGGCGAGATGGTCGTCGACCATCCCGGTGGCCTGCATGAGCGCATGACAGGTGATGGGACCCACGAAGGTGAAGCCACGACGTCGCAGGGCGCGGGCCAGCGCCTCGGACTCGGGGGTGCGGGCCGGCACGTCGGCCACGGTGCGTGGCGCGGGGCGCCCGGCCGGGTCAGGCGCGTAGGACCACAACAGGGCGTCCAGGTCCTCGCCGAGCTCGATGGCTGCCCTGGCGTTACGCACCGTCGCCTCGATCTTGGCGCGGTTGCGGACGATGCCTGCGTCGGTGAGCAGGCGCGCTACGTCGTCGTCGGTGAACGCGGCGACCGCAGCCGGGTCGAAACCTGCGAAGGCCCGCCGGAAGGCGTCCCGCTTGCGCAGGATCGTCAGCCAGGACAGGCCTGACTGGAACGCCTCCAGGCTGAGCCGCTCAAACAGGGCAGCCTCACCATGCAGCGCAACCCCCCACTCGGTGTCGTGGTAGTTGCAGTAGTCGCGGGCCGAGATCGCCCACGGGCAGCGCGGGCGACCGTCCGGGCCCGGAGCTGGGCCTGACACGGCGCTCACCTGGAGTAGTCCCGGCAGAAGCAGGCAAAGCGGTCCAACGATCGCTGCAGACCCCAACCGAAGATCGGGCGCACCAGCTGCCAGCCCAGCCTGCCCAGCGCTCCCAGCGGTAGTTCCAGCTGCTCGGTCCACTCGAAGGTGGCTCCGCCGCGGCCACGCGGTTGCACCGCGAAGATGCCAGTGCCGCGTACCACCCACCCGGTGTGCCGTACCTCGCATCGAGACGGGGCGTCCCACCGGATGATCCGCATGCTGTCGGTGACCCCGATCCCGAACATCCCGGTGACCGCCTCCATCTCGGAGCCGACCGAGCGGCCGTCGCCGTGACGGACCCGCACGGTGGTGCCGAGGATCCACTCGCCCTGGCGCTCCCAGTCGGTGGCAGCCGCGAACACTGTTTCCGGCGGCGCGTTGACGTCGACCCGCGCGGTCAGATTCACTGCTGCGCCTCCAGCTCGGCCACTCGGGCGTGCAGCGCGTCGAGCTCGGCAGCGGCCCGCTGCAGCGCCCAATCCACTTCGGACATCCGGTATCCGCGCAACACCTGGGCGAACCGCACGGCGCGCACATCGTCGCCGATGATCGGTCCGTCCGGCAGCCAGGTCGGGGTAGCATCTGGCGGCAGTGCGGCCAGCTCCTCGCCCCGGCCGAAG
>JBOHFU010000858.1:0-1830 GCA_050699675.1 Pseudonocardiaceae bacterium | reverse complement strand
CGTCGAGTTCACGGGGCCGCGGCACCGACACACGCCCGACTACTGCCCTGGAGCCGACTCAGACCGCAACAATTGACTCGAGCATGACGGCCCAGCCGCCTGATATGGAGGGCGGTTTGTCAAGTGGGCGTGGTGAAGTGGTGTCCACGACCGTCGTCGTGGACACCACTTCGTTGGCCGGATGGCGCGGTGGTGACGAGCGTGTCGGTGTCGACGCGTCGTCAGTCTGATATGCGCGGGTTGGTTACCGCAGGACGGTCTGTTCGGCTTTCGAGCGGTTGCGCGGTCTAAAATCGAGCGTGGTCTCCCGCGCCCTTGAATCGGGAGCGGGAGGGTGCTCATAGGCGGTTCGCGGGTCGCTCGCAGGCGCTGCCGTCACCATCGCGATTCATCCGGACATCTGTGGTCCCCCTCGAGTTGCCGGGCCTGGCCCACGTGTCTGACCTATGACCTGGTCTGATCCGCTACACCCCACCCTGGCCTCGATCCCCAGCCGGTTCTTGCACCGCGTGGGAGGAGTCAACGTGGAGCGCCCGCAGCGTAGCGAGGACGAACGACGTTGACGCCGACGAGCGGGGTAAGACGATCAACGGGGAGAGGGCCGGGCACCGGGACCTGACCAGCAACCCGACCACCGGGGTCAGCCGCTCAGGACGGCCAGTGACCAGCACCAGCCGGCGAGCTCGCGGGCGATGGCGGTGTTCGCGACCACCGCCCGTTTGTGCCGGGCGTCGAAGGCCGCCCACCGGGCGGCCAAGCGCCGGTTGGCCTGCTCGCCACGGTCTCGCGCCGCGGGGGTGGCTTGTTGCTGGCGCCGCCGCAGATCCATCCCGGGGCGGCGGTAGGGCTTTCGGTGATGCCACGCCGCCTCGATCAGCAGCCGGCGGGCGTGACCGTTACCGGTTTTGGTGATCGAGCCCTGGGACCGCGACCCACCCGAGGAGGACTCGGTGGGCACCAACCCCAGATAGGCGCCCACCGAGCGGCCGGTCAAGCGGGCCCAGTCCCCGATCTCCACCGCCAGCCCGAACGAGGTCAACGTCGAGACCCCGCGCAAGCACCCCAGCCGGGTGACCACCGGGGTGAACTCGCTGTCGTGGGCCATCGTCGTGATCGCCTCGTCCAAACGGTCGCGCCGCGCGACAGTGGTGAGCAGGGTGTCGTAGGCGATGTCGAAAGCCAGCTGCAGGCCGGGCAGGGTGAAGCGCTGCGAGCGCAGCCAGCGGTCGTGCACCCCGGTCCACGATTTGCCCTGGTAGTAGACGATCCCCTGACGCAGCAACAACTTCGACAGCCGATGCCGCGCCGACATCAGATCCCCCCGGACATCCTCCCGGGCCCGCACCAGATCCCGGGCGGCTTCCTGTTCCACGCTCGGCACGGCCACCGCGACGATCTCCCCGAGATGCAGCAACCGGGCCAGATGCCGAGCATCACGGACATCAGTCTTGACCCGATCCCCCGCCGGGCGCTGCAACTTCGACGGCGCCGCCACCAGACACCCGATGCCTTCCGCAGCCAAAAACCGGGCCAACCCGAACCCGGTCGGGCCGGCCTCATAGGTCACCGCGACCGGCCCCGGCAGCGAGCGCACCCACGCCCCGATCTCCCCATGATCGGGAGTCAAGCGGCGTTCGAACAGCTCACCGGTCTGCCCATCCAGCCCGCACGCCACCACCGAGCGTGCGTGCACATCCAGTCCAACACTCGTACGATTCCCTATCACTGGGGCCTCCCACATCTGTGGCACTACCGGCCAGGCCGTTCCTGCCGGCAACCCACGATCACATGTGAGCGAGGCCCCAGCCCGAACTCACATACCGTCTAAAC
>JBOHFU010000857.1:0-1832 GCA_050699675.1 Pseudonocardiaceae bacterium | reverse complement strand
CCCTGCGTCGGCGCCACCACCGCGCATCGTTCCTGACGCCGCGGTGTCGGAGCAGGTGGTCGGGCTGCCCGACGAGGCTTTGGTCGGCTACGCCCAGCGCGATCAGTTCTGGGCAGTGGGGTGTGACGCAGGCCAGAGATCGCTGTTCGGCTTACCCGGCGCACCTGAGCAGACCGACGCCGTGCTGCGCGCAACCAACACGTGATCTTCAGCTGGGGCCGGCCGGGTTGGGCAAGTCCAGCAGCACGAAGGAGCCGGACATCCCTGGGTGGGCACCGGTGCTGTACGGGATGACGTGGAAAGTCACGTGCGGTTCATGGGCTGCCTTCATCAGGTGGACGAGTTGGGCGCGCATCACGCCTGGACCACCGACCTGCCGGTGCAGCGCGGCTTCGTCCACGATGGCCGACAGCTTGAGCGGGTCGGGCTTGGTGAACAGACGTTGCCGCTCGATGCGGGCTTGAACGTGCTGTTCGACCTCGTGCTCGCTGGCCATCGGCAGCCCACTCGTAATCACCGCACGGGCGTATGCCTCGGTCTGCAGCAGTTCGGGCACGACCAACAACTCGTAGTTGCTCACCGATCTGGCCTCGGCCTCGAAGGCGATGTAGGCCGTGTACAGCACAGGCAGCTCGCTCGAGACGATCCGGGACGCTGCGCTACACCGAGCCATCCCGTGGTGGGATTACCTGCGGAATCATCACCCGGAGTTGATCCAGCGCGTGGTTGCACTGTCGCGGGCGTCCTGTAGACGGTAGGAGGGCACTGGTTGCTGCCGATCTCTCCGCAGCGTGCTCGACTGGGTCGACGGCTCCGCGAGGTGCGTGCAGCCGTCTTCCCGTCCGGTGCGGCGCTGGCGCGGCACCTCACGGCGACGCGCCCCGACAGCAGCTGGCACCAGACCAAGGTGTCGAAGCTTGAGCGCGGTGAGCAGCGTCCCAGCGATAACGATCTCGCAGAGTGGCTGGAGGCTACCGACGCATCAGTGGATATCGTCGAGGAGTTGGGCGCGCTGCTGGCAGCGGCACGCATCGAGTACGCCACCGTCGGGCAGTTGTTCCGCCGCCACGGTGGCGCGGTAGGGGATCAGGCCAGCATCCGAACTCTGGAGGCCCAAGCAATCCGGGTGGCTGAGTTCCAGCCAGCCATGGTGCCCGGATTGGCGCAAACCGCCGAGTATGCCCGCGAAGTCTTGTCCCTTCCTGTCGGGCCGGCAGCCTTCGGAGCCAGTGCGGCTGACATCGAGGCGATGGTTTCTGAGCGGATCCGCCGTCAAGAGATCCTGCACCAGCCAGGCAAACAGGTGCAGCTTGTCATGGGTGAGGCTGCCCTGCATCACCACATCGGACCCCTGGAGACCCTGATCGGACAGTTGGACCGAATGGCGGCGATTGCCGGTCTAGCCACAGTTGAGCTCAGTGTGCTGCCGTTCGCAACTCCACTGCCGGTGTTCCCGCTCGGCACGTTCAACCTGCACGACAACGACATGGTGTTCATCGAAACGTTGACCGGTGAGCAACGCCTTGACGAGCCGGAAGGTCTCGCTGTATGTGCGGTTTCTCGACCTGCTCCGCGACACTGCTGCCACTGGTCGGGACGCGGTGACGCTGATTCGGCGCGTCATCGCCGAGTTGCGGGGCTGACCCGTTCTAGAGGAGCGGCTCGTGCGCTACCGCCGGATCTCCGACAATCCCTGCGACATGGGACTGCCGTGAGGTATTCAGCGACCGAGCAGGCGGCCGCCGATGTCACCGCCCTCCTGGATCGCTTGCACACCGCCGGACTCCTAGCCTGGGGGCGCCCATGACCCAGCTACAGACTCCAGCGCTCTT
>JBOHFU010000856.1:0-1834 GCA_050699675.1 Pseudonocardiaceae bacterium | reverse complement strand
CTACGAGCCCTGGCGGGTCCGAGCCCGCTGTTTCGCGCAGACTGACCTTGCCGGTGCGCATCTGGTCGGCCGTGATTTCGAGCAGGCTGCCGCGCTGGGCCGAGATGCTGTGCGCACGGCCGCTCAGGTCAGCTCCACCCGCACGCTGGACCGGCTGCACACGCTGCAACGCCAGATCCAGCCACTGCGCGCCGGCTCGCCACACCTGCGCGAGCTGGACGAGCGGATCACCGACTTTCTCGCCCGCAGCGCGCGACCAGACGGGGACCCTACCGCCTGATGAAGGACATGTGATCACATGTGAAGGACATGTGATCACATGCTCGCTCGAACGGGAGTTCCGCTCAGTCGTTAGGGAAGCGGTGCGCGCCGAGTAGTTTGGCTACGCCGGTTGGTGACAGGATGCGCTGTTGCGCGAGGGTAATCGCGCCGATCGTGCCTGCATCCTCGTCGAGTGCACTGGTCTCGATTCTTAGTGATCGTGTGGCGAGGGGAAGTGCCCGGTCGTAAATTCCGCTGCGGATACCGGCAAGCAGGGTCTCGTTGAGTCGTGCCAGTGATCCGCCGAGGATAATGGCCTCAGGGTTGGCGAAGCTGACGATTGCGGCGAGTACCTCGCCAATGTGCTGGGCGGCGACCCGTACCGCCTGCCGGGCCTGCAGGTTGCCCTCCGCGGCGAGCTGGGCGACATCCCTGGCCGTGGTGGCATTCAGGTGGCGCAGCCGTTCGGCCAGTGCCCCGCCGCCGGCGACCGCTTCAAGACAGCCGGACTTGCCGCACCGGCACTCGGCGTCGTTGTTTGGCAAGCGGATGTGTCCGATGTCGCCGGCGGATCCCTCGGCGCCGCGGTGCAACTTGCCGTCGATGACGATGCCACAACCGATGCCGGTGCCGACCTTGACAAAAAGCAGGTGCTTGACCTCCTGGTAATGAGTTCGATGTTCCCCCAGCGCCATCAGGTTGACGTCGTTGTCGACGACGGTCTGTGCGGAGGGATAGCGCTCCTCAAAGTAAGCGGGCACGGGATAGTCGGCCCACCGAGGCATGAGCGGCGGGCGAACCACCTTCCCAGCGGAGAATTCCACCGGCCCGGGGACACCTATCGCGATGGCCCGCACCTGCTGCGCTTCGCATCCGGTCTTGACGAGTAATTCGTTGAAACCCCGATCCACCCAGCCGAGTACCTGTTCGGGCTCCTGGTCGATGTTGATGTCGTTGTCGGTCCTGTCGAGCCGCCGTCCGCCGAGGTCGCTGACGGCCAGCCAGGCGTGGGACGCGCCGAGGTCGGCGGACAGGATCAGGCCGGCCTCCGGGTTCAGGCGTAGCAGGAGCGCGGGACGACCGCCCCTGGAGGGCGCGGTGCCACTCTCGACGATCAGGCCGTTGGCGAGCAGCGCATCGATCCGTTGCGACACGGTGGAGCGTGCCAGTCCGGTCGCTCGGGCGAGGTCTGCCCGGGTCACCGCCGACCCCGCGGCGATGTGCTCCAGCAGGGTGCTCAGGATGTCGGGATCGGCTAGGCCGCTGACAGCACTGGCGGCTCCAGTGGCGATGCCTCCGGACTTTGACATGCCGTCAGTGTATCGAAGTCTGCGTACTTCAGCATTTCTACGTACAAAGTTGTCACCTTGACATATATAAGTCGCGGCTCGTAGCGTTCGAGTAACGGGTAGTCCTCGCATACCGGCCCCGGTACTGCGCCCAGATAGAGGTGATCGTCGTGAAGCTTGGTTTCTTCACCGCATGCCTGCCCTGCCAGGACCTCAGATCGATCGCGGCGTGGGCGGCGCACACCGGTTTCTCCGCGCTGGAGGTAGCCGCGTGGCCTACGGGT
>JBOHFU010000855.1:0-1834 GCA_050699675.1 Pseudonocardiaceae bacterium | reverse complement strand
CTAGGAGGCTAGGGCCGACGAAGTCGGTTTGATCGAGTCAAGTTCGGTGTTCATGCGGCGAGTCCGGCCTCCTGGGTGAGCTGGTCGAGGGCGTTTTGGTAGTTGCGGGCGGCGGTGCGTAGTCGGCTGGGTAGGGGTGGGGCGGGGTCGGTGAGGTGGGCCAGGCCGGGTTGGAGCAGTCGGGTGTGGAGGTGGGTGAGCAGCATGGCGTGGTGCAGCCCGGTGTCGGTGGTGCGGTAGCGGTGGGTGCCGGGGATGCGGGTGATCAGGCCGTGCGCGCGGAGCCGCCGCAGGTCGTAGGTCATCTGCCCGGCGGTGATGTGTGATCTGCCGAGCAGCTCGGCGAGCAGGGTTCGCAGGTCGCGGTTGAGGAACCCGTTGGGTAGGAGCCGGAAGACCAGCAGGGCTTGCAGCAGGGCTTGGGCGCGGTGGTCGCCCAGGGGTAGTCCGGCGGTGCGGTGTCCGTCGTCGGTGGTGATCGGATGGTGTACCGCGGTGAAGGCTTGCTCGGCGCGGATCGGGTTGTGGCTGAGTCGTTGGACGCCCAGCAGGCGCCGGTTGGCGGTGAAGCCGACCTCCCGCAGTGCGGGCAGGTTGGTCAGTCGTTTCCCGATCTGAAAGTCCTTGGAGTTGTTGATGGTGGTCTCGGTGCGCAGCGCTCGTCCTTCCTTGTGGTATTGCTTGATCTTGGTGTGCTTGTAGTCGATGTGCAGGCTCGGGGTGACCCCCTCGGTGATCACCCGGGTACGCAGCCGGCCCGGGGTGGTCCGACGCCTCCCGTTGATCAGGCGCCGATCGAAGATGAGGCTGATCTGGTCGGGGCGGCCGGCGTCGAGGTTGTCGCGGATGACGTGTTCGAAGAACACCCGCCCGGTCACCGGCCGGTCAAGCACCTGAGTCAGGGAGAACTCCGCCTGCAAGACCGAGATCTCGTAGCGGTAACCCGCGTCGTGGTCGGCCTCGGTGAACGCGCCGGGCAGGATCGCCAACCACTTGTCCAGCAACGCCTGGATCTGGGCGGGTCCCAGTCGGTGGCAGATGGCTTGCACCGCGGCCGGGTCATCCACGGCGGCAAAGCCGTTGTCCAGCGCGGTGAACCCGATCTGTTCTTTCTCCGCTTGGCGTTTGGCCCATTCATGTCCGTTGATGCATAGCCGGGCGTTGTAGGGGAAATAGGAGCAGAATTTCAAGAAGAACGGACCGAAGTCGGCATCCACCGCATACACATAGAAGTGGTTGACCACACCGGTGGTCTTCACGATCCACGGGTAGGAGTCACCCCGGGCATCGCGGCGCTTCTCGGTGCGGAACAGGCCGGTCTTTTCCTGTGCCCGCCCGATGAACAACACCCCTTCGGTGCCGGTGAACGCCGCCAGGTGCTGGTGCATGATGTCGTCCTTGCGCTGGCCCTTGGCGAAATCGACCCACGGCACGCCCTGGTCTCGGGCGAACCGGCGCAGCGCTGTGGTGAACCCCTCGCTGATCGGCGCCAGCGGCGCGGTCGAGGCGATCGGCAACCCCAGCTGACGGTGCACGAACCCGACCAGTCCAGCCGGGTACTGCAGCTGTGGTACGTAGACGTTGAGATACATCCGGTCGATGCACTCGACCTCGAACACCACATGATCAGTGAGGACATCGGCGACGCTGCGCGCTACCGTCATGGTGGGCTCCGGTCGGACGGGGGCCAGCAGGCCAACTAACCGCTACGGGCGGTTTCATACACCGGACCGGCTCACCGGTCACGGTCTAGACCCGCCGACCGGAGCCCCCACTGCTAACCGGACCACGGCATGCCTCGTCGGGCTGGGGCGAAGCCCCGTTAGTACTACAG
>JBOHFU010000854.1:0-1837 GCA_050699675.1 Pseudonocardiaceae bacterium | reverse complement strand
GTCCCGCAACTACTGCAAGCGTGTCAGCAGCAGTGGACGCGGGTCGGCGACTTGGCGTGCCAATCGTTTTGGATGTGCCAATCGCACATCTTTCCCAACAATGGATCCGCGAGATGGAGCACGTCGGTGTCGATGGCTTTGCGATCACAACGAATATTGATCTCGGCGTAGCAGGCCGCCACCCTCTCACGAGCGCCGAGATGGTACGGACATGGACAAGGCTACCCGTCGCGGTGTCCGGCGGCTTCAGCACGACCGATTATTCAGTGATTAATAGTACCGAGTGGGACATCCTGATTGTCGGGCGCAGCGTTACGGAGGCTGTACAGCCCGCCACCGTCGCGAAGCATTTATTCAGCCTGGTCCACGAACACAAGGGAATCGGATGCTAGTTGCGACACTTAGTCAGGACCGAATTCAACAGGTGCGGGATCTCATGGAACTTGGCGCTCCGTATATCCGGGTGCGGACATACTCTGACTACTGGCTCTATGCAAGCCTCTTCTCGTCGTCATGCCCAGTTGCGCTTGTCGATAATGTGGTTGTGGGCGCTGTTATCGCGTTCCGAAGTCAGGACAAGCCGGACGACGTCTACGTACAGGACGTCATGATACATCCAGAACATCGAAATCATGGTATCGCGAGAACCTTGCTAGCAGAGGTTCGTCGGCGGGCTACGGAGTGGGGCTGCGTTCGACTATATCTTACCTCTGAACCCGAGAACACCGCCGCTCACGCCACGTGGATGTCATTAGGTTTCGTGAACATGCCGGGTGAGCGCGCAGTTGACGGAATTTCGGTAGTGAGGAATTTTAAGGGGCCTGGAAGGGATCGTGCGGTCTACCAGCTGAACCTGGATCCACATAGAGGGACAAGCTCGCCGTAACCACGCACGTCCGAGTAGCGATGGCCGGGGCGCCGAGTAGGTCATCCGTCACCTGTCGAGTTGCCGCCGCCGACATCGTCGGCAGCATCCGTTTACCCGGATCTGCCGCAGGATCGCCCCGGCGCCCTGCTCCAGCATCGTGCGGGCAAGTGTCTCCCCCAGAAGTTGGGCGTCCGTGCCGGTCGCGGAGGAGAACACGCGCACCGTAGGAGTTCAGCATCTCCCACAGCTCAGTGTCAGCCGCACGCAGCTGAATACCCATGGCACCCTGTCCCCGGGGACGGGGGGAAATCATCAAGCGGGAGCAGCTCGGTGATGCTATCGGTCAGTCCGAGGCGTCGGAGACCGGCTGCTGCCAAGACGATCGCGTCCATTCCGGTCTTCAATTTCGCGAGCCTTGGCGGCACGTTTCCCCGAATCGGGATGATCGTGAGATCTGGGCGCAGCGCCTTCAACTGGGCCACCCGCCTCGGCGACCCGGTGCCCACCCGAGCACTGCGACGCAGCCCGGCGAGCCTCGAACCGCACAGCGCGTCATGGATATTTTCACGCGGCGGCGTCACCGTAAGCACGAAGCCCTCGGGCATTGCGGTCGGCAGATCCTTCAGGCTGTGCACCGCGACGTCGATCCGGCGTTCCAGCAGCTCCTGCCCCAGCTGGTTGGAGAACGCGCCGCTCCCAGTCCCGCTCACGCCGCTGACCTCACGCAGCGAGCTCTTACGGTCCCGGTCCCCGTCCGTCATCACGACCCGGTTCGTGAACTTCACCACCGGACACGGACCACCCAACCGGGCCAGGAACTCAGCCACCATCGCCTGCGCGAAACGGCTGCCACGGGCTCCCACGACCACGGTTTCCAGACCCGAAGGCTACTGGGGCGGCGCGGCGAGTCCTGATGGTGTTCCCCAACTGGTGCTGAACATGCCCGAACTACGCTGAACATGCCCGGAA
>JBOHFU010000853.1:0-1837 GCA_050699675.1 Pseudonocardiaceae bacterium | reverse complement strand
CGTCGTCACGTACGACAAGCGGTTGGCAGCTGTTGCCGAGCCACACCAGCTGCCCGTCGACTCACCCGGCGTTGCAGCCAACGGCTAGCGGTCGAGCCCGCTACTCGCGCCATGGCCTACGTGGAAAGAAGATCGAGCACTATCTCGTTGATTTCGGAGGCCGTTGGGTTGGCGGCGAGCTCGGACCGGATGCGTCGGCGAAGCGTGACGAAGTTGCCTGAGCCGCCGAGGTCGAGACCCGCAACGAGCGCGGCACACTGCCCGCCGAGGTCCGACAGACGGCGGTGCGTGGGGTTCCTGTCATCGAACAGTGGAATCGGCAGTTTCCACACGTGCTTGTCAATGTGTCGCTCGTCCTTGCCGTAGGACATGAGTGGGCGCACAATTTCCGTTAGTGATGGAGTGTTGAGGATAGCGCAGAGAAAGTATCCCTCGGCGCGACTTGTTACGGAGCCCCAGTATAGGCCGTGCTCACATATCGCCGCCGGGTCCTCCACCAGTGACGCGACAACATGCATCCCTGATGCTCCGTAGACGACCCGGAGTAGTGGTGTCGGTAGCTGCTCGGTCAGCTTCTTACGGAAATCGAGCTGCTCGCGCAGCGTCATACGGTCGCTACTTCGATGGTACAGCCAGAGTTGCTCTGCTCTGCGCCACCAATCCGCGAGGCCGGGGTATAGGTCCAGTCGGGGATGCTCCCCGTCCAGGATTTTCGTACCCTCCAGCGGGAGCACTCCCTGTTTGGCGGGAAGCACGCGAAACGGCAGGACGCTCTCGCCGAGTAGGATAGGCCGGATGAATTCGGTCTCGACGACACCTTCGAGTGAGCGCAGTTCCTTCCAGGGCATCTTTTCGGTACTGCTGCGTGCGGATCGAACGTGCTGGCTGCCCGCGGCGAGTCCGAGAGGACCAGACTGTTGGGTCTCAACCATGAATAGAACGCGAGGCACGATGGTTGCACCCTGAGCGAACCGCGGCTCGTAGGGAGATTCCTTTGCATCTTCGTCATGTACGGTGAGGTCAGCATCATGCTGAGTAACGTGCTCTGAGACGACGTCCCATGTATCGCTCCCACGAGGAAGCTGCCCTGTCCAGCGGGTTGTTTGCGACGGTAATGGCGAGCCGAACTGGGTGTTACTGCGCTTGCCGAAGACCACTGCGGCACCACGTGGGAAGAAATGAGGGCGTAGACGGCGGAGATCCCAGGAGCCGGTGAACTCGACTGCGATCGGGTCTTTCGAGTCGGGATAATTTCCCGTTCGGAACCCCGCGTAGTAACCGCGGTCGAGCACTGCGTTCGGCATAACGAACGCGAAGGAGCCGCCGTCGGTCAGGTACTGTTGAGCGGTTCGCGCGACGAATAGTGCCGAGAGGTCCTGGTGTGTTGCCACCTCCCGCCCGTGCCACAGCTGTCGTGTCTCGGACATCTCTCGGAAGGCAATCTGCATATCTTCGGGCATGTGGCGAAACGACAGCCACGGTGGATTACCGATGAGGACATCGATGCGGTTCTCGGGTCGGGCGAGCCAGGCTGGTCGCGCGAGATTGCGGATATAGTAGCTCCAGATATGATCGCGTCCCTCGTCGTTCAACCGGCACAGCAGCCGGTAGTTCTCCTCGACCACCGGCCGGTCCTCCTCGCTCACGGCGAGTCGGTGGAGGAGGCCAGTGGGAAGTGCTGTATTACGTCCAGGCGCACGAGGTTTGGCAGCCTGGTCGGCCAGACTGCTGACCAGCCGATCGAAGTGAGCGGCGTCGGCAAGGAATCGGTCGGGGAAGCGGAACTCGGCGTCGAAGAGCTGATCACCTCTGCCGGTGGGGACGACGAGGTGGTCCT
>JBOHFU010000852.1:0-1844 GCA_050699675.1 Pseudonocardiaceae bacterium | reverse complement strand
GCCGTCACGGTCGACGGGATCGACGCGTCCGCCCTGGCCGACTACGCCGGGATCTGTGGCCTACTGCTGGCCAAGGGCCACGCCCGCACCAGCGGCGCCTCCATGATTGCCGGCTATCTCGGTAGCAGCGACAAAGTCGACCGGGCCATGTGCCGGTTCGCCCGCTGCTACGCCGAGCAAACCGAGCGCGACTACCAGGCCCTCCTGACCGCCGTCACCCGCGGCGTCCTCCATGCCGAGGCCGACCAATGATGATGAGCTGGCGAGCGCCTCAGTTCGAGGGGGTGTTCGCCGGCATAGCCGCGTTGGGAGCGACGAGCTTGAACTGGGCGCCAGTCGGATCTGTGGCTGCCGCGAGGCGGCCGTATGGCGTGTCCTGTGCCGACATCACGATCGAGCCACCGAGGTCGATGATCTTTGCCAGCGCGGCGTCGGTGTCGTCGACCCCGAAGTAGACCGACCAGTGGGCGGGGACACCGTCGGGGAGGAAGCCCGAAGCGTCCATGATCCCGGCCAGCCAGCCCTCGCCATGGCTGAGAGTCGTGTAGTGGAACTCCGGGGTGTCGCTGACAACATGGGTGTCCCAGCCGAACACGTTGCGGTAGAAGGCGACGGCGGCCTGGTAGTCCCGGGTGTGCAACTCGAACCAGCTCGGTGCACCGGGCTCGCCGAGGACCCCGAAGCCCCGGTGGCGACCGGGCTGCCAGACGCCGATCCCGGCGGCGCCGGGATCGCTGATGAGGGCCATGGTGCCGAGGTCACTGACATCCATGGCGTGGACGTGGACCTGCCCTCCGTTGGCGACGACGGCGTCGACGGTCTTCCTGGCGTCTTCGGTGGCCAGGTAAACCGACCAGACGTCCGGTATCTCCGCGCCGGGCTGGCTGGCCATGCATCCGGCGACAAGAACGCCGTCCTTCGTGAAACTGAAGTAGCCGCCGAACTCCTCGGCGGGGTCGCCCGCGGTCCAGCCGAACAGCTGGCCGTAGAACTCCCGGCTGCGCTCGGTGTCGGAGGTCATCAGATCGACCCAGCAGGGCGCCCCGATCGGAGCGGTGTCTCGGGTGGGCATGGTGGCTCCCTTCGCGATGCTCGAACCATGTCACTACTTTCGACGCCGCAACGGCCCTGAACTCATCGGTCCTTCGAAACCAGAGCTGGAGAAGTAAGACGCTGATGAGCATGCAGGTCGGTCTGAAGGGCGCGCTGGACTGCATCAAGGCCTTCTCCGAGACGGACTTCACCGACGACCTCAGGAAGTCAAGGGCTCGACCCTGAAGGTCTATCCAAGCGCCCCGCACGGCCTGACCGGCACGTTCAAGGACTCATTCAACGCGGATCTGCTGACCTTCATCAGGGCCTGAGCCCCGCTTTGCGTGCATGCTGGCGTGTGACGAACGAGCGGAGGGGTGGACGATGCCGGCATCGCAGGAGCACATCAGTGCCGCCACGCCGATGGGAGCGACGCTCGTGGACGGCGGGGCCACGTTTCGGGTGTGGGCGCCGGGAGCGCGGAGTGTCCACGTGGCGGTCGGGGGCGTCGAGGGGTACGCGCCGACTCCGGACGACGCGCTGGTCGAGGACCCGCGCAGCCATCTGTGGACGGGCTTTTCCCCAGGCGTGGTGGATGGCACGAGGTACCGCTTCTGGGTCGTGGGCGAAGGCGGCGCGGGTCCCAAGCGTGACCCGTGGGCACGCGAGCTCGAATTCGGTGACTTCAATGACACCGATTGCATCGTCCGGGCGCGCGACTCCTATCCTTGGCACGACGAGCGGTTCGTGCCACCGGCGTTTAACGACTTGATCGTGTACCAGTTCCACGTCGGCGTCTTCGCTGCCATCGA
>JBOHFU010000851.1:0-1844 GCA_050699675.1 Pseudonocardiaceae bacterium | reverse complement strand
ACGGCAGCGGTGCACCACGGATGCGCTTGCGGGTGCGAGTCAGGTAGTGAACCGGGCTCTTGGGCTTCGGGGCGTAGTAGTCGTTGTTCCCGAAGACGAACACGCCGGGCAGGGTCAGCAGCGGCGCGAGCCCCCGCATCACAGCCGGCACCGCCCGCTGGTGCGCCAGGTTGTCACCGGTGTTCACCACGAGATCGGGCGCCAGCTCGACCAGGCCGGCCAACCAGCGCTGCTTGGAGCGCTGGTTCGGTGTCATGTGGAGGTCGGAGATGTGCAGGATCCGCAGTGGTGCAGCCCCGACCGGCAGTACCGGCAGCGTGGCCTGCCGGAGCGTCCAGCGGCGGACCTCGACGCCGGCGGCATACGCCGTCCCTGCGACAGTCAGCGCGGCGGCGCCGGTGATGGCGCGTCCCAAGTGATTCACACCGGCAGCGTAACCGCTCGTGAGTGGCGTTCAGTGCTATAACGCTGTTTCCCACTCACGTGCCATAGCCTCACGGCTATGGCAGAACTCAAGGATCGGCTGCGCGCCGACTTGTCCACGGCGATCAAATCCCAGAGCACGATCACGGTGGCGACCCTGCGGATGGCGCTGTCAGCGATCACCACCGAGGAGGTTGCCGGCGCTGCGGCCCGGGAGCTGTCCGACAAGGAAGTACTAGCGGTGCTCGCCCGGGAGGCCAAAAAGCGTCGCGAGGCCGCCGAGGTCTTCGCTGCGGCCGGGCGCGGCGAGCTGGCAACCCGCGAGCGTGCGGAGGGTAAGGTGCTCGCCCACTACCTACCTGCACAGTTGGGTGACGAGGAGCTTGCGGGATTGGTCGCCGAGGCCATCGACGAGGTCGCCGGGGGACTGGGCAAGCGCCCCGGGCTCGGGCAGCTGGGTCTGGTGATGAAGGCAGCGGTAGCCAAGGTGGCCGGCCGTGCCGAGGGTAAGCGGGTATCCGCCGCGGTCCTGGCGGCGCTGCAAGGTTGACAAGGTTGACGGGCGCGGCAGCCGGTCGGTCACTCCCCTTGCAGCTGCGGTGGATCCGTCCGCTCAGATGCCGGTTCCTGATCTTCGTCAGGTGTGTCCCGCCCACCTCGCCGTGGCCGCTCAGAAGGATCTGATGTGGGGGACGGGTTCGGGGTCGCCCTCGGTCGCGACTGGCCGGTACTGATGATGATCGTCACCGTGTCACCGGGCATCGCGGACCGGGTCGACTGGGATGCGACCGTGCCCGGCGGGCGGTCCGAGTCCGACGTCTCCCGTTTCACCCGGAACCCGGCCCGCTCCAGGGTGAGCGCTGCGGTGTTCTCACCCTGACCGACGACGTCGGGGACGGGTATTCCGCCACCGGTCACGTAGCGCGGTTCGGTGGGCGGCATGGGCATCACCGGGAGCCCCTCGTGCAGCGGGACCATCGCGTTGAACCAGGTCCGGGCGGGCACCTTGCCGCCGAAGATATTGCCGTCGCCGCACAGCCGGGGAGGGTCGGTGTCGCAGATCGGGGCCGGCCGCGACCCGTCGGGCCAGACCAGCACCGCACCGGAGTACTGCGGCGTCGCTCCGACGAACCCAGCGGAGCGGTTGGCCGTCGTGGTGCCGGTCTTGCCGAGCATCGGGCGGGTCCACTTCGCGGCCTGCGCCGCCGCGAAGGCGGTGCCGCTGGGCTGGTCATCCTTGCTCAACCCGACCGCCAGAGAGTTCGCCAGACCTTCGGGGACGACCTGCTCGCAGGGTGCCTCGGGCACCTTCACCGGCGTGCCGTTGCGGTCCAGCACCACATCGATCGGGGTCGGCGGGCACCATTTCCCGCCGCTCATCAGAGTGGCCCCGACGTTGGCGAGGTCCAGCGGGCTGGTCG